>MGOA01000032.1:12301-14472 GCA_001796965.1 Chloroflexi bacterium RBG_16_64_43 | reverse complement strand
TCGGCAACCTTGTGTGCCCGATCGAGTTCCGTATCGGCAGCCATTTGAGCGTACTGATTGCCTCAATCCCGGAGGGCGACGACAAACCCTACAAGTACCCCTCCGCCTATCGTGGCGTGCAAGCGCTGGTGGTCAATAAAGTCGATCTCTTGCCCTACGTCCCGTTCCGTATGGACTACTTCCGCGAGGGGGTGGAAGCCCTGAGCCCGGGGTTGGTCACCTTCCCGCTTTCCTGCCGCACCGGCGAGGGGTTGGCCGCCTGGGCGGACTGGCTGGTGGCGCGTGTCACAGAGAATCGCTCGCCGGCTTCGCATTAGCGGCCTCGTCCAGGGAGTCGGATTCCGACCGTTCGTCTATGGGTTGGCCCGTCGCGGCAGCCTGGGTGGCTACGTGCGCAACACATCGGCCGGCGTGGAGGTCGTGCTGGAAGGCGAGGCCGCGGCGGTGGAGGGATTCCTTGGCCGCTTGAGCAGCGAGCTGCCGCCGTTGGCGCACATCGATGCGCTGGCAGTTGAACCCATCCCCCTTGCCCAACACGCCGAGTTCGTCATCCTCGAGTCGCAAGTTCAGCGGGAGGGCGTTCAGCCCATTCCGCCTGACATCGCCTTGTGTGCCGATTGCGAGCGCGAATTGTTCGACCCGCAGGACCGGCGCTACCTCTATCCCTTCATCAACTGCACCAACTGCGGCCCGCGTTTCACGATCATCCGCGGCCTTCCCTACGACCGGCTGCTCACCAGCATGGCCGAATTCGAAATGTGCCCGGCCTGTGCGGCCGAGTATGCGGACCCGGGCAACCGGCGTTTCCATGCGCAGCCGGTGGCGTGCCCAAGCTGCGGACCGCACCTTTGGATGGCCGATGCTCACGGGAAGGAGTCGAGCCAGGGGCTGGCCGCCCTTCTCGAGGCTCGGCGCAGGCTGCAGGAGGGCGCGATTCTTGCCATCCGCGGCCTGGGAGGGTTTCACCTGGCCTGCGACGCTGCGAATTCAGGCGCGGTGGAGGAGTTGCGGCGCAGGAAGGGCCGGGTTGAGAAACCATTTGCCGTGATGTCTGCGGACGAGAGCGTGGCCGAGCAACTCTGCACCATAGACGCGCAGAGCCGCGCCTTGCTGATTGGGCGCGAGAAACCGATCCTCCTCCTGCAGAGGGCAGCCGGTGCGCCCGTCTGCGAGGAGGTGGCACCCGGCCTCGACCGGCTGGGCGTGATGCTGCCCTACACACCGCTGCACCGGCTGCTGCTCGACACGCGCGACCCACGGCTGGCCGCGCAGGCGGTGCCGCCGGTGCTGGTGATGACGAGCGGCAACTACTCCGAGGAGCCGATCGCGACTTCGAATGCCGAGGCGCTGACGCGCCTGGCCCCATTGGCGGACTCCTTGCTGCTCCACAATCGGGAGATCGAACAGCGCTGCGATGATTCGGTCGTCCTTCCGGTGCCGGCACTTCCGGTGGAGCAGGCGCCAACCCGATTCTTCGTGCGCCGCGCGCGCGGGATGGCGCCCTACCCTGTGCGTCTGCCGTTCGAGGCGCCGCCCACCTTAGCGCTGGGCGGCGAGCTGAAGAACACGTTCTGTTTGGCACGCGAGCGCTCCGCCTTCCTCAGCCAGCATATCGGCGATATGGAAAACCTCGAGACCCTCAACTCGTTTGAGCACACGCTCGGGCTGTTGCGAGAGTTGTTTCGCGTGGAAGTCGAGATTGTGGCGCACGACCTGCACCCAGACTACCTCACGACACGCTGGGCCAACGAACACCGCGCCGGACCTCATCGCACGGTGGCTGTGCAACACCATCACGCGCACATCGCGGCGTGTATGATCGAAAACGCTATCGGGCCGGACGAACGCGTGCTGGGCATGGCTTTCGACGGCACAGGGTACGGCAGTGACGGCGCGATATGGGGCGGCGAGGTGCTGCTCGCCTCGTACGGCGGCTTCGAGCGGGTGGCGCAGCTCGAGTATCTCCCGCTCGCTGGCGGCGATGCCGCGATCCGCGAGCCGTGGAAGACGCTGGTGGGGTATGGTCAGGCGCTCGAGTTGGATGTGCGCGGTGCGCGCGGTCTCGCGGGCGTGGCACCTTCGGCTATCGCCACCCTTCAGCAGATGACTCGCCGGCGAGTCAATACACCGCTGACGAGCAGCCTCGGCCGTCTGTTCGACGCGGCTGCGGT
>MGOA01000032.1:0-12265 GCA_001796965.1 Chloroflexi bacterium RBG_16_64_43 | reverse complement strand
AGGCGCAGGCGGCCATCCGGCTTGAGGCCGCCGCGCGCGCCGACCACGGCGACGCCCGCCGCTATCCGATTCGTATCGAACGTCGCAAGGGCACTCGGCTTATTCTCGTGCGCGATCTGCTCGAGGCGATGCTGCGCGATGCGCGCGCAGGCGAAAGTGAAGGCAGCATCGGTCTGCGCTTCCACCAGAGCCTGGCTGAGGCTTTGGGCGAGTTGCTCAGTGAGCTGCGCGACGAGACGCAGGTAAGCACTGTTGCGCTTTCGGGCGGCGTATGGCAAAACTCGCTGTTGCTCGATCTAGCGGTGCGGCAGCTAGTTCACCGCGGGCTTCGCCCCCTGCTCCACGCCAACGTGCCGCCCAACGACGGCGGGTTGTCGCTGGGTCAGGCGGCTGCGGCGGTTCACGCCGCGGGAGGTTAGCATGTGCCTGGGCATTCCCGGGAAGATCACCGAAGTGTTCGAGCGCGATGGGCTGCGCATGGCCAAGGTCGACTACGGCGGCGTGGTCAAGGAGGCCTGCCTCACCTACGAGCCGGAGGCTCAGGCGGGCGAGTACATCTTGGTCCACGTCGGCTTCGCCATCAGCCGCATGAGCGAGGCCGAGGCGGAGGAGACTCTGCGCCTCATCGGCGAACTGGCACAATTCGACGACCAGGAGGCGGCCGTCTAGCCGGCGGCCGCGACGTCGGGTGAAGTACATCGACGAGTATCGCGATCGCGAGAGTGTGCAACGCCTGCTGGGCGCGTTGCGTTCAAACGTTACCCGCCCCTGGACGCTGATGGAAATTTGCGGCGGGCAGACGCATGCCTTCCTGCGCTTCGGGTTGGATGCGCTCTTGCCATCGGACATCGAACTGGTGCACGGCCCCGGTTGTCCGGTGTGCGTGACGCCGGTGGAGCAAATCGACCGTGCCGTGGCCATCGCCGGCCGCGAAGGGGTTATCTTCACTTCCTTCGGCGACATGCTGCGGGTCCCAGGTACGCGCTCCGACTTGTTTGCCGTGCGCGCGCGCGGCGGCGACGTACGGGTAGTGTATTCGCCGCTGGACGCGGTCAAGCTGGCACAAGACCATCCGGAACGGCAAGTGGTGTTCTTTGCCATTGGGTTCGAAACCACTGCGCCAGCCAATGCCATGGCGGCGATCGCCGCGCGCGCGCGCGGCCTCAGCAACTTTTCAATGCTCGTCTCGCAGGTCTGTGTCCCGCCCGCGATGGAGGCCATCCTGGCCTCGCCTCGCAATCGGGTTCAGGCCTTTCTCGCGGCCGGTCACGTGTGCGCTGTGATGGGCTACTGGCAGTATCACCCGATCGCCGCGCGGTTCCATGTTCCGATTGCCGTGACTGGCTTTGAGCCAGTGGACCTGATGCGCGGCATGCATGCCGTGGTCACCCAACTCGAGGCCGGGCAGGCCAAGGTGGATAACGCGTACGGACGCGTGGTGAGCGAGGCCGGCAACCGCCCCGCGCAGGAAGCGATGGCCAAGGTCTTTGAGGCATGCGACCGCCAGTGGCGAGGGATCGGCATGATCCCGCTCAGCGGGCTGCGCCTTCGGCCGCAGTTCGCCGACCTGGATGCTGAGGCGCGCTTTGATGTCGGCCACGTCGAGGCCAACGAGTCTTCGCTTTGCATCGCGGGCGAAGTGTTGATGGGTCACAAGAAGCCGACCGACTGCCCGGCGTTCGGGCGCGAATGCACACCAACTTCGCCGCTGGGCGCGCCGATGGTCTCGGCCGAGGGAACGTGCGCCGCCTATTTCCGCTACGCGCGGCCGCAGGAGTAAGCTATGTCTGAAAGCCCTCCCGATTTCGAAGGCTACTCATGCCCGCTGCCGCTCCCGCCCGGCGACCGCGTGGTGCTGGGGCACGGCTCGGGCGGCCGGCTGAGCCGCGATTTGCTCACGCGCCTACTCCTTCCCGCGCTGGGCACGGCTGCTCCGCGCCACCTCGATGATTCCGCGGTGCTGCAGTTCGGCAGTGAGCTGCTCGCCTTCACGACCGACTCGCACGTGGTGAGCCCGCTGTTCTTCCCAGGTGGCGATATCGGCCGGCTGGCCGTGTGCGGCACCGTCAACGATCTGGCCATGGTCGGCGCCCGCCCGATGGCCCTGACTGCAGGCTTCGTGCTCGAGGAAGGCTTGGAGTTCGGCGAACTAGGGCGCATCCTCGAATCGATGGCGCAGGCTGCGCGCGAGGCCGGGGTCTACATCGCCGCCGGCGACACGAAAGTGGTCCAACGCGGCGCCGCCGACAAGATGTTCATCAATACTTCCGGGGTGGGCTGGGTGGCCCCGGGTCAGGCCATCTCCGGCGCCGGGGCGAAGCCGGGCGACGTGGTGCTTCTCTCCGGACCGATCGGCGATCACGGCATGGCGGTCCTTTCCGCACGCGAGGACTTGGGGTTCGAGACGGATCTGGTGAGCGACGTTGCGCCGCTCAATCATATGGTGCATGCCATGTGCGAGGCCGGCCCGGTGAATGCGCTGCGTGACCCGACCCGCGGCGGATTGGCCACTGCGCTCAAGGAGATCGCCGACCAATCGGGTGTATCGATCGAGCTTCACGAAAAGACCATCCCCGTGCGGCCGGCGGTGCGCGCGGCCTGCGAGCTGATGGGCTTCGACCCCCTGCATGTGGCCAACGAGGGCAAGTTGGTGGCCTGCGTGCCGGCGGAGGCCTCCGAGCGCGTGCTCGAGGCGATGCGCGCCTCGCGTTATGGCGAAGAGGCTTGTCGCATCGGCGAGGTGGGCCACGGCACACGCGGCCGAGTGACGCTGCAGACGGCCATCGGCGGGACGCGATTGATCGACATGCTTGCGGGAGAAATGCTTCCACGCATCTGCTAGCCCTGCAGCGAGAACGCGAGAGTCCCCGCACAACCCGACCCAGCTCGCCGAGGGAACCCGCCGGCCCGCAGCCGGCCGCATCTCCATTTGGCAACCTTCATCCAACTGTCGCTTGAGGATGGCACTTCGCGGACCAGACTTTGGGCAACGCTGAGCTTGCCCAAGTCCGCCCACGCAGACCCTGGGGACAGGCAACGACGTCGCGGGAAGGCATGCGCGGGTTAAACGGCCGAATCGCCAGATGGTGACGAAAATCCCTCAAAAGGCCGATGGGTGTAAGCCCGAAGAAGCATTCGAGGGCGCTAGACTAATTGGAGGCGAATTGGGTGTCTCTTGCCTCGACACAGCAGAAACGGAGCCTGTCGACCATGAATCCTATGATCATCCCGAAGGCTGCTCTCGACGATTGGGTGAGGCTGCTTCGGTCGAGCTACCGAGTGGTGGCCCCAAGGCCATTGCACGGCCAGCACGTTTTCGGCGAGGTCGGGTCGGCGAGCGAGTTCGATCTGGGCTATCCGACCAGCGTGCTGCCGCCCAAGAAGTACCTCTTCCCTGCGCGCGAGGACCTGCTGAAGTTCCGCACGGATGCCCAGCAAGTGGAGGCGACGATCGACGGACCGCGCACGGTGGTGCTGGGCGTGCACACGTGCGACATGCACGCCATGCAGCTCCTGGATCGCGTCATGGCCACCGGCTATAGCGACCAGCACTACCTGGCGCACCGCAACAAGACCACTTTAGTGAGCGTGGAGTGCCTCAAGCCCTGCACGGCCGGTTCATTCTGCAAGAGCATGGGCACCCTCTCCACGCCTGAGGTGTTCGACCTTCACCTGACCGACCTGGGCGACGCGTACGCCGCCGAAGTGGGCAGTGACCGCGGCGCGGCACTTCTGCCCGGGCTCAAGGCGGCCCGCCCCTTCGCCGATAAGGATACTGCGCGCCTCAACCGCGTGATGAGCGAGAAGTGGCCGCGCTTCCCGCTGCGGTTGGAATTCGACGTAACCGAACTGCCCAGCCTGCTATCGACATCGTACGACAGCGAGTTGTGGAAAGAACTGGGCGAGCGCTGCCTGGCATGCGCCATGTGCACCAACGTGTGTCCCACGTGCTACTGCTTCAACGTGATGGATGAGGTGGACCTGACGCTCAAGAGCGGGAAGCGCCTACGCGAATGGGACTCGTGCCAGCTCGACAAGTTCGCCACCGTGGCCGGCGGGCACAACTTCCGCACTGCGCGAGCGGCGCGGCAGAGGCATCGCTTCTTCCGCAAGGGGAAATACCAGACGGATGCGTTCGGATTGCTGGGCTGCGTAGGCTGCGGTCGATGCGCGGAAGCCTGCCTGGTGCACATCACGCCCGTCGACACCTTCAACGAACTCTACCGCCGCCAGCACCAGCCGGCGGCCGCCACCCCGCAGGGAGGCTGACCCATGGTCACAGCCCTCAAACAAACCTTAATCGACCCTTCAATCTATCTGCCGACCTACGGCGTGGTGCGCAACGTCCGACCGATGACGGGGATGGAAAAACTGTTCGACATCGCCCTGCCCGAGGGCATGAGCCTGGGCCACAAGCCCGGGCAATTCGTCGAGGTGTCGCTCTTCGGCGTGGGCGAGGCGCCGATCAGCATTTGCTCTTCACCGAGCCGCAGCAATGGCGGCTTCCAGTTGTGCGTGCGGCGCGCGGGCGATCTGACGGGCCTGCTGCACACGCTCACCCCCGGCTCGCCGATCGGGATTCGCGGCCCGTTCGGCACCGGCTTCCCGATCGAACGCTTCCGCGGCAAAGACATGCTATTCGCGCCGGGCGGCCTGGGCCTGGCGCCGCTGCGCTCGCTGATCAACCAGGTGCTCGACGAGCGCTCGGACTTCGGGCGGGTGATCATTTTGTATGGCGCGCGCAGCCCGGCCGAGTTGCTATTTACCGATGAACTCGCGGCCTGGAAGGCGCGCGGCGATGTGGAAGTGCACCTGACGGTGGACCGCGGCGACGAGAACTGGAAGGGCAACGTAGGCGTCATCACCACCCTCTTCCCCAAGGTGGAAGTGCATCCACGCAATACGGTGGCGGTGACGGTGGGGCCGCCGGTGATGTACCGCTTCGTGCTCATGGAACTCCTTGGCAAGGGCCTGCCGGATGGCAGCATCTGGCTCTCGCTCGAGCGCCGCATGAAGTGCGGTGTGGGCAAGTGCGGTCACTGCCAGATCAATCATCTCTACGCCTGCCAGTCGGGCCCCTCTTTCTCGTACGCCCAGATCAAACACCTGGGGGAGGCTTTGTGATGAGCGCCAAACCCAAGATCGCCTTCTACGAATTCACCAGCTGCGAAGGCTGCCAACTGACCGTGGTCGATTCGCTGCAGCTCTACCCCGAATTGCTGGAGGCGGTGGATATCGTCCGCTTCCGCGAGGCCATGAGCGAGATGGGCGACGACTACGCCATCGCATTCATCGAAGGCTCGTGCTCACGGCCGAGCGATGAGGCGCCGATCAAAGCCATCCGCGAGAAGGCGGCGCTGGTTGTGGCGCTCGGCGCGTGCGCCCATCTGGGCGGTATCAATACTATCCGCAACCGTCATGATCTGGGCGAGGTGCGCCGGTTCGTGTACGGCGACAAGGCCGAGTGGTATGACACCTACCCGGCCCGCCCTATCTCGGCGGTGATCAAAGTGGATGCGGCCATCCCCGGCTGCCCGATCGACCGCCACGAGTTCGTGCGCACGGTGAAGCGCCTGTTGCAGGGGCGAGCGCCCGAACTGCCGGACCACCCGTTGTGCGTCGAGTGCAAGCTAAAAGAAAACGTGTGCCTGTACCTGCGCGGCACTACCTGCCTGGGCCCGATCGTGCGAGCGGGGTGCGATGCGATTTGCCCGACCTACGGCGACTCGTGCGAAGGCTGCCGCGGATTGGTGCCCAACCCCAATATCGAGCATCTTAAAGAGGTGCTGACCGAGCATGGGCTGAGCGTGGACCAGACGCTGGCCAAGATGACGCAATTCCTGACCTATCAGGTGATGGAAATGGAGGCGGCAGGCCATGGCGACCCCCAACCTGCGCATTGATGTCCACCACGTGACCCGCGTCGAAGGCCACGGCAACATCGTCGTCGACGTGCAGAACGGCCAGCTCAAACAGTGCGACCTGGAGATCGTCGAGACTCCGCGCTTCTTCGAGGCTATGTTGCGCGGCCGGCCGTACGGCGAATCGTCGCACATCACCTCGCGCATCTGCGGCATTTGCGCCGTGGGGCATGCGACGGCCTCCTTGCGCGCGACAGAGAACGCGCTGGGCGTCGTGCCGAGCGAGCAGACCGTGCTGCTGCGCAAGCTCAACTTCCACGGGGAAATGCTCGATAGCCACATCCTGCACGCCTACATGCTCGTCGCCCCCGACCTTTTGGGCGTGGGCAGCGTGATCCCGCTCGCCAAGAGCGCCCCGGAAGTGGTGTTGCGCGCGTTGCGCATGAAGAAGCTGGCCGGTGACCTGTGCGCCGCCCTCTGCGGCCGTCACACACACCCGATTGCGATGACAGTCGGCGGTTTCACCCACTTCCCGAGCCGTGAACAGCTCGGGGAACTGCGCGAGCGGCTGATCGCGATGCGCCCGGACGTGGAGGCCACGGTTGAGCTATTCACTCAACTCAAGCTGCCAGCCTTCGAGCGCGACACCGAATACGTGGCGCTGCGTGCCAAGGGCGAGTACTGCTACATCGACGGCGAGATCGCCTCGAGCGACGGCGGCGCCCTGCCGCTCACCGATTACCGCAAGGTCACCAACGAACACCTGGTGCGACACTCTTCGGCTAAGCGCACGCACCACATGCGCGAGTCGTACATGGTCGGTGCGCTGGCACGCTTCAACATCAACTTCGACGAGCTGCACCCCAAGGCCAAGTCGGCCGCGGCGGCGATCGGTCTCAAGCCCAAGGTGACCAACCCGTACCTCAACACGGCCGCCCAAGTGGTAGAAATCGTCCACTGCAGCGAGGATGCCATCCGCTTATGCGATGTGCTCATCAAGCGCGGCCTCACCTGGGAAGAGCCCGTGAAACCCGCACGCCTGAGCGGCGAAGGGGTGGGCGCATGCGACGTGCCGCGCGGCACGCTTTTCCACAATTACGTCATCGCCGACGGTCTGGTGACCGGCGCCAACTGCATCATCCCCACCGGCCAAAACCTGAGCAACATCGAAGGTGACATGCGCGCGTTGGTGCCGACGATGCTCGATCGCAAGCCGCCGGAGATCACCTTGGCGTTGGAGATGCTGGTGCGCGCCTACGACCCGTGCATTTCGTGCTCGACGCACATGCTCAATGTCCGCTTTGAGTAGCCTCACCGAAACCCGCGCGCCCGAATTGGGGCGCGATGCCGGACCGGCACCAGCCGGCACGACGCTGGTGCTGGGGCTGGGCAACGAACTGCGCGGCGACGACGGCATCGGGCCGGCGGTGATCCGTGCCCTGGGCGCGCGAGAGGACCTGCCCTCCGACGTGACTGTGCTTGACGGCGGCCTGGCCGGCGTGGAAACGGTTCTGCTGCTCAAGGACGCTGCACGGGCGATCGTTGTGGATGCCGCCGAGCAGGGTCTGGCGCCGGGGGAATGGCGGCGCCTACCGGTGGCCGCCGTGCTCGAGCAAACGGCCAGCACGGGCGGCGGATCGTGGCATGCCGCCGGCCTGGCGCAGGCCCTGGCCCTGGGTCAGGCACTCGACACATTGCCGCCGGACATCGTTGTGTACGCCGTTCAACCGCTGCGAGCCGACTTCTCGCCCGGTTTGAGTGAACCTGTGCAAGGCGCAATCCCGACGCTGTGTGAGCGGATCCTCTCAGACCTACTTACACTCACCGCATGAGGATGATCCGATGGCCAAGATACTGATCATCGACGACGACCCGGATATGGTGCTGGCGACGCGCATGTGCCTGGAAGGCGCGGGGCACAAGGTGATCAGCGCGCCAAACGGTGCGGAGGGCTTGAAGCAGGTGAAGGCCGAACACCCGGATCTGATCGTGCTGGATGTGATGATGGATTCCGCAACCGAGGGATTCCAGGTGGCGCTGGCCCTGCGCAAACCGGAACCTGGGTCGGAGTACGAGGGCTTCCGCACCATCCCCATCGTGATGCTGACCGCGATCCACAGCACGACCCCGCTGCGCTTCGGCCCCGAGCAGGATTACTTGCCGGTGGATGCCTTCGTCGACAAACCGATCAAGCCGGACGATTTCGTGGCGAAGGTCAACGGGCTGCTCAAGACTGACCGCCCGGCCAAGTAGCGAAAGGCACCTCGCGCGTTGGACGGGAGCGTGGACAGGGCCCGCCGGCCCCTGAAAACCCGCGCGCCTGCCCCGGCTCGAAATCGACGCCAGGAATCCTCGCAGGAACGCTGGTCGCACAGAGCCAGATTCCTCGCAAGACGCGATTCACCCCTCCCCAGCGTTGACACGCGGGGGGGAAACCGTATAATTCGCTTGTCCCGCGCAGGGCATTCAGCCTCGCTGGCGGCGTCCGAGAGGACTCACTGCAGCGGAGGGTGCCCAACGCCCCCGTAGCTCAAAGGATAGAGCGGCTGACTTCGAATCAGTAGGCTGGGGGTTCGAGTCCCTCCGGGGGCACCTCACCACATGCACTGCACGCACGCTCGGCGGCCGCTGGCCCGCGACCCGGCCGAGGACTCATCCGCACTCGCCGCAGTCCTCCCAAACTAGCGGCGCACAAGGTCCGGAGTCTGATCCCAACCATGCGTCACTCGCGCCTCTTGCTTTTCGGGCCGGAAACCCGAAAGCTGGAACTGCTCATGACTCCGCTCAACCGGCTCGAGCTGTCGCTCGACGACGGGCCGCTTGGGCGGGCGTTAGCCATCGCCCGCGACGACCTGAAGCGCGTGCGGCTCAAGCACCTGATTCCGAACTACTACCTCTCGACCGGCTACGGCACGGTCGAGGGCACGACCAACGTTGCCTTGGGTTTCTACGACACGCACTACTTGCTGCGTGAGTTGCATCGCGAGTTCCGCCGTTGGCTGTACTCGCCGGAGGAAATAGCCTCCACCGTCCGCCACGAGCTGGGACACGCATTCTGTTACGCCTACAAGCTCTACAAACGCAAGGACTTCCGCGAGACGTTCCACGTGCGGGGCAACTTCTTCCGTTCGTACCCGGCCACCAACCGCTATGTCGAGCGGGCAAACCCGTGGAGCCGCGACTATGTCAACCCGCTCGGCGATCACTATGCGCAAAAGCACCCGGATGACGACTTTGCCGAGACCTTTTCGGTGTGGCTCACGCCCCGTTCAAATTGGCGCCGGTTGTACCGCCGCTTTCCTGGCGCGCTGCAAAAGCTGCGCTACGTTGAGAGCGTCGTACAGGAACTTCACAATCGGGCGCCCGAGGCAGAGAATGATGGGCTGCTCCTGGATGAAGCCCTGACCGGAGTATCCGTGACGCTGGGCGCTTTCCTAAAAGCCTCCCCCACCCGGTACCGGCGCCGAGCCCAAGGCTACGTCGACCCCGACCTACGGCGCATGTTCACGCGCGCTTCAACGCGGACGAGCAACTCGCGGGCTTACCTTACGGCCGCGTCGCTCATCAAAGGCAATCGCCCCTACATCTTGAACCGGGTAGCATCTTGGGCGGGTGTGGACTCGCTAGTGATCCTCGACTTCATTGAGAAGTGCGGTGAGCGCTCGCAAGCTCTTGACCTGCTGGTACGGCGTGACGACCGGGAAAGCAAACTGGTGGAGGTCGTTGCCTATGTCTCCACTCACTGTGCCTACTACGCATCGACAGGTCGGTTCTTTCCAGAGTAGCCACCTGAAGCCCAAGGAGAAACAAATCAGCGGCCGAGGCTCCTCGGCCGCTGTGCATTCGACGCTGCGCTTGAGCTAGAGTGCGATGTTGGACGAGACTGGCTCGGCACTCACTCCGGCGAGGACGCTCTCGTACAGGGTCAGCACTTGCTGAGCAACGGAGCGCCAATCGTAGGAGCGCGCCAAGCTGACGCCACGCCGCCCGAATTCTCGACGAATCTCGTCGTTCTCCAAGAGATAGGCGAGATTCTTCGCCAAGATCAGTTCGTCCCCATCTGGCACGTGGAAACCGGTTCGGCAATCTTGGACGAGATACAAGAGTCCCCCGACGCCGGAGGCCACGACGGGGATGCCACAAGCCATCGCCTCCAACGCCACAAGCCCGAATGACTCATAGTGGGATGGCACAACCACAACGTCTGCGGCTGAGTAATAGTAGGGCAGGCTCTCCTGGCTCTTCTTGCCGACGAAGGTAACGACGTCGGTTACCCCGAGTTCCTCGCGCAGCGCCTGCAAGCGGGCCATCTCATCGCCGGGTGAGTCCGGGTCGCCGCCGATGACCATGATGCACGCGCACTCGCCTGTGATACCCCCACGGCGCCGGAGCAACGCGCCGGCCCGCAGCAGGGTCTCGATTCCCTTCAACCGCTCAATGCGCCCAACGTAGAGCAGCATGCGTGCATTCGGCTCCAAGCCGATTTGCGCCTTGGCCCGATTGGCCGAGATGGGGTGAAACGTTTCAAGGTCGACTCCCGGAGGGATGACAACCACTTTGCGTAAGTCGGCGTTGTGCAGCCATTGAAGTTGGGCGCGTTCGGCCGGTGTAGCGGCCACCACGCGGTCGACCCAGGTCAACACGTCGGCCTCCGCCTCCACCCGAAGCGGATCCTCGGGGGTGCCTTCAAGGCGAGCCTTCATGATGCCCAGGGTATGGAACATGTGCACGACTGGCACGCGCCAGGCCGTGCGCAGCGGCTTGGCCGCCAGCGCTGAGAGCCAGTAGTGGGAATGGATCAGATCGTACTGCGTGCCCTCCCGATTGACGAAGCTCTCTATGCCCTCGATGAACTCCGGGACGAAGCCAGCCAGGGCGGTTTTGGGCTGCGGTTGTTCCGGGCCGGCCGGCACATGCACCACGCGGTTGCCATAGCCCAGGTCGTGCACAACGTGCGGCACATGCTCATCTTGCGAGCGTGTGAATACATCTACCCCGATGCCGCGCCGGCCAAGCGCGCGCGTGAGTTCGCGCACGTAGACGTTCATCCCGCCCGTGTCTTTGCCCCCCAGCACGGCCAGCGGGCAGGTATGGTAGGAGATCATCGCGATGCGCATAGTGTGTTCGAGCCGGAGTTTATTCGCACGGCGAGTTGCCGGACCCGGCGGGATATGACCCCACGAGGAATTGACTCACCAGCTCGCGGATGCCTGGCTCATCGCCCTGCCAGACAAAGGTATGAACCGGGGGCGTGGCTAAGGCAATGGGTTCGCTGGTCCCGGTCAACAACTCGCGCGGGATGGAGGCGCTGTAAATGTTCCTCGTTCCAACGGACGGCGCCAGGGCAACCAGCCGGCTGATCTGCTCGGGTGTCAGGTCGGTCAGGACGTTGCCCAAAAAGCTCTCGAGAATCGCGGGGATACGCGGCAGCACATCGGCGCTGGTCACCTTCGCCCGCAAGGCGCAAATCACCTCCGTCTGGCGATCGATGCGGTCAAGTTCAGTGTCGATCTTTCGGATGCGCGAGTAGGCAAGCGCCTGCGCCCCGTTGAAGTGATTCCATCCGGCGCTGAAGTAGGGCAGCGGCGTCGGGCTGGTCGTGCCGTCCACGTCACGCGGAAGATAGATGTCGACGCCGCCCACCGCGTCAACGATCTTGGTGAAGGTGGTCATGTTGACCGCAACGTAGTTGTCGATCCGCATTCCGTAATTCTCATTCAGAGTGCGTGCCAGGAGCCCCGGGCCGGCTCCACCCGGTTCGTTGTTCACATTCCCGAAGTAGTAGGCTTGATTGAGCTTGGCGCGAGTGAGCCCATGGTAGTGTTCCATCCCTGGAATCCGAACTGACAGGTCGCGCGGGAAGGCGAGCATGGTGACCTTGGCATTGGTGAAATCGATCCGCACCACGCGGGTCACATCCGCCAATCCGCGGATGTAGCCGGCCGAGTTATCGGCCCCCACCGCCAGGATGACGAGTGCATCGGCAGCAAGCGGTTCTGCTGTCGCCGTCCCTTCAACAGTAGCGGTGGTTGTGATCTCCCCCAGTGGGGCTTCCGCGCTCGCGGCGGTCTTCTCCGGGGCAGCCAATGTGCCGGTCGGAAGATTCAATACCAGGCTCGGTCCGAGCGGAGTCGACCAATGCGTCGCAAGTTGGACTCCCAGATAGCCGCCAACTGCCAGCACGACAACGAGCACGATAGCCAGGACTGCTCGAGTTATGGTCCGCATACCTTGAGCATCAGCTCCTTCGAAGGGGGAAAATGCGGGCAGAGTATATCACGCGCCCCACGCGATTCTTGGGCGCCGGCCCTCCGCAAGGACACCTTTTCAATCGCCGCGCTTGACCCTGCTCCCGCCGCAGAGTATTATCCGCGCGATGCCTCGCCATCCCAAGACGCGTTTCT
>MGOA01000031.1 GCA_001796965.1 Chloroflexi bacterium RBG_16_64_43 | reverse complement strand
GAGGGGGGCCCTGTGACGCTGCTCGCATTGTGCCTGGGTTGGGTTGCGGGAATCGCAATCGAACCCAGGTTCGATTCTCCGCTGTGGGTGTGGCTTGCAGCGGGTGCAGCCCTCTCCGCAGGCGGCCTCTTCGGCGTGAGAGGACGGGCGCGCTGGACCCTGTTGACTGCGGCAGCTCTCGCATTCGGTGCAGCGCGAATGCGGGCGACAGTCCCTCTGCCGGGGCCGTCGTTCATTGGATACTATGTCGATGCGCAGCGGGAGGTCACCCTGAGCGGGATGGTGGCCGGCGACCCGCGGCTGCGCCCCGATGGCATCGAATTCCCTCTCGTAGTTGAACGCTTGTTGGCCTCGGCGAGCGAGGTCGAGAAGCCGCACGGCTTGGTGCTGGTGCGTGTGCCCCGCCCTGCACCCACATATCCGCGGGAAGAAGTGGAGTTCGAATATGGCGATGCGCTCGTCCTGCGCGGCGCGCTGACCGCACCCGAGCACGACAAGGATTTCGACTATGCGGAATACCTCGCGCACCACGGGGTCTACGCGCTGCTCGAGCGTCCGCAGGTCTTGCACCACAGCGCCCCGCAGACCGCATCCCCGCGCGCACGCCTCTATCGTTTTCGCCACCGGGCCTACGCCGCCCTCATCGGCCTGATGCCCGCACCCGAGCGGGAGGTGATGGCCGGCATCCTGCTGGGAATCGAGAGCGGCATCCCCGAGGCCACGCGCGAATCGTTCAATGCCACTGGGACGACTCACATTATTGCGATCTCCGGCTTCAATATCTCGATCATCGCCGGCGCGCTGCTCGGCCTGACACGCCGCCTGCCGCGCCGCTGGCCGGGATGGACCGTGGCGCTGGCGGGGGTTGGGCTGTATACCGTGCTGGTCGGGGCTGCGCCTTCGGTCGTTCGCGCAGCCATCATGGGCAGCCTGGGAATCCTGGCACGGCAGATCGGGCGCCGCACTTTTGCGCTGGGTGCGCTCGCGACGAGCGCCGCGCTGATGACAGCCGTCAGCCCGGGTGCACTGTGGGATTCCGGATTCCAGCTTTCGTTCGCCGCCACATTCGGCCTGGTGGTCTACGCCGATCCCATGCAAGCGTGGGTGGAACGACGCCTGACGCCGAGTCTGGGTGGGGCACGCTCCCGCAGCGTGGCGCTCGGCCTTTCCGCGTACCTGCTGCTCACCCTTGCGGCGCAGATGACGACGCTGCCCCTCATCCTGCTCACCTTCGGCCGTCTCTCCCTGGCCTCGATGTTCGTGAATCCACTGATCCTTCCGGCGCAGCCGATGGTGATGGTGTTGGGCGCCGCGGCGACCCTCGGCGCACTCGCCTGGCCATGGCTGGGCCGGATTCTGGGGATGCTCGCCTGGGTACCGATGGCCTACACCACACGCCTTGTCGAGTGGTTTGCGGGCATGCCTTGGGCAGCGCATCCAATCACGGGCTTCACTCCCGCTGCGGCAGCCGGCGTGTACGCCGCCATGGCGGTGGGAACCCTTGCCATCGCTCGTGGAGGCGATCGCGACCGACGCGTTGCAGAGAGCGGCCGAGCACGCTTCGCCACCGCGGCGCTGGTGGTACTTGCTCTAAGCGCGGCCTTGGTTTGGCAATGGGCGTTGGCCCTCCCCGATGGGCGGTTGCACCTTCGTTTGTTGTCTGTCGATGGCGGCGAAGCCCTGCTTCTGACGACTCCTTCTCGTCGCAAGGTCCTGATCAATGCGGGGCCGAACCCGCAATGGCTGGCGATCGCGCTCGCGCGCGAAATGCCCCTCGGAGGCGGGACGTTTGATTGGGTGATTCTGGCCTCGACCGATGAAGAAGGCAACGGCGGGCTGAGCGAGGTCATAACGAGGCACAACGTGTTACGCGTCGCGGCCGCGCAGGGCGTGGCGAGCGCCTCGCCCTCCGCGGCGGCGTTTCTCCATGCCTGCACCGAGAGGGCGGTCCCCGTCGAAACGCTGCACGCAGGATCGTCGTTCGACCTCGGCCGGGGCGCCACGCTTGAGGTGATGGGTGAAACCGATCGTGGATTCCTGATTCAAGTGGTCTACGGACACGCCCGATTTGTCTTGCCGCTGGGAGTCGACCCCGATTTGCTCCGAACGCAGGCGGATCGAGGTTACGTTTCGACGGGTCAGGTCCTATTGTTGGGGGAGGGGGGTTACTCGGCGGTCAATCGACCGCCGTGGATCGAGGCTGTGGATCCGTGGGTGACGCTGCTTTCCACAGGGCTGCAATCCATGAGTCGCCCCTCGCTCGATGTTCTGCAATCGCTCGAATCACGATTGCTCTTGCGGACGGACGTTCACGGTTGGATCGATGTTGCCACCGACGGCGAGAAGCTGTGGGTCCGCAGCGAACGGTGAATCCTCGGGCCGCTGCTGCGCTCGTGTCGCGTCACGCCTCGCAAGGGAAGGACAAGGCAATCGGTTCTCCCTCCCCAACGGGAATGTCTACAATTGGGACATGACGCGACGCCGAACGGTTCGCGGAGGCGGGAGCCTGGTGTGGGTCGGGTTCGGAGTGGCAGCCACGATCGGCCTGCCCGCCCTGATGATGCGCGGCGATGAACGGCCTGTCCATGCATTGGTCGCAGCGGCGGGTGCAGTGGAGGGGTGCACGGTGCTCCCCGCGGATAGCATTTGGAACACGCGTGTCGATCGCCTACCGGTCGACGCCGATTCGAATGCCTATGTGGCCACGATTGGCGCAAGCGACACCGTTCATGCCGATTTTGGATCCGGCGAATGGGACGGCGGCCCGATCGGTATTCCGTTCACCACGGTTCCGAGCGCGCAGCCTCGGGTCCAGGTGAGCTTCTACTACGACGACGAGAGCGATCCGGGTCCATATCCCGTTCCGCCAGATGCGCCGATTGAGGGAGGCCCGGACGCCGACGGGGACCGGCACGTGCTGGTCGTCGATCGCGAAGCGTGTGTCCTGTACGAACTTTACGACGCCTGGCCCCAGGCTGATGGGAGTTGGGCGGCGGGCTCGGGCGCCGTGTACGACCTAAACTCGAATGCGTTGCGCCAGGCGGGATGGACCTCGGCCGACGCTGCCGGGCTGCCCATCCTGCCGGGCCTGGTGCGCTACGAGGAAGTGGCCGCCGGTTCCATCGAGCATGCCCTGCGTTTCACGGCGCCTGAGACGCGCGATGTGTACACGTGGCCGGCACGGCATTATGCATCAGACCACTGGGAGCCCGAATACCCGCCGATGGGTCAGCGGTTTCGATTAAAGCCTGAATTCGACATTTCTGGGTTCGAGCCGGAGGTGCAAGTCATCTTGCGCGCACTCAAGACCTACGGCATGATGCTCGCCGACAACGGCTCAGCCTGGTTTATCTCCGGCGCGCCGGACGAACGCTGGGACAACGACGTTTTACATCAACTCCACCAAGTGCCGGGGTCGGCCTTCGAAGCGGTCGATGTGACCGGTCTGACCATCGATCCCGACTCCGGCGCCGCGCGTCAGCTCGACCATTGGCTCTATTTGCCGCTGCTTGCCCACTGAGCCGACCCCCCGAGCCGAACTCGGAGTAGTCGTCCCTCGAGCCCGGTGGGATCTTCGGGCGGGTCGGCATTCACTGGGAGCTGCGCCCGATCGCGGCAGTCTCGTGGTGCCCGGGTATTGCAGGCGGCATGTCGCCGATGCAGGGCACAGCGGCCGACGATACACGGCGTCCGCTCCGCACACCATCCCCCCTACGTGCATGCTTAAGCGACTCTGTTCACTCCAATAGAGTAGTTTGCGGCCGAGCGATGCGACGAAGCCAAGAAGCAGCCAATTAAGGCAGGAATCCGTATAATAGCCGTTAGGCAGCCTTACGGATCTTCCCTTCCAAGGTGGACCGCATGCGCAAACTCGTCTACGCGACCTCCCTCTCATTCGATGGCTTTATCGATGCCCAAGGCGGAGACCCAAGTTGGGTCTTTCCCGACGAGGAGCTTCACAGGCACTTCAACGAAACTGAGCGGGAGATCGATACCCTGCTGTACGGTCGCCGCATGTACGAACTCATGGCTGGATATTGGCCCACGGCCGACCAGGATCCTTCGGCGCCTGCCGTCATCGTCGAGTACGCCCAGATCTGGAAGCCAATCCCCAAAGTCGTCTTCTCGTCAACACTCGAAAGCGTCGACTGGAACTCGCTTCTAGTTAGAGGCGACGCGGTCGCCGAAGTCGCTAGGCTGAAAGCCCAACCCGACGGGCCTATGGGCGTCGGGGGCCTCATCCTGGCTTCAAGCTTGGCATCTGCCGGCCTAATCGACGAGTACCGCCTCTACTTTGTCCCAATCTTCCTGGGTTCGGGCTTGGCAGCCTTCTCCCGCATTCAGAACAGGGTCAGGCTCAAGCCGGTGGAGACCCGCACCTTCTCCTCCGGAACGGTCCTTCTGAGATGCGTCCCCGTCAGCGCCTAGGACGTGTCTGAGGGTTGCCTAACAACTCGATGGAGCCGACCCGGCCAGCCCGGCGTCTGGCCCACCGTTCGCTAGTAACCTTGGGCTGGCCGGGCAGCTCATCTCAAGGCCGTTAGGCATCGCATGGGGCCAAGCCCGTCACAGGAAGCGCCGTGTCATCAAAGGAGGCGTCTGATGTCCTCGATTGAGTCTCATCCCAAAGCGGGGCAGGTAGAGGTGGATCCGAATTTCAGGCAGCTCTACCGCATTGGTGGCGTAGCCTCGGCACTCTTGGTGGCGCTCACCGTTCTTCACTCGACCGTCTTCTTCGTAGTGGGGTTGCCCACCACCATCATCGAGTGGTTCGAGCTGTTCCAAAGAAGCGCGCTTGGCGGCCTGCTCGCGTTTGAGCTCCTGCTCGTTGTCTACGTCGTTCTTTCGATCCCCGTGGTGCTAGCCATCTACGCCGCCCTGCGTCAGGTCAACCCATCCCTCATGGTCATCTACTTGGCCCTCGGCCTTGTCGGCGCCGTGGCGTTCATCGCGAGCCGACCGGCATTCGAGATGCTGTCGCTTAGCCACGGCTACGCCACCGCGGTCACGGACGCGCAGAGGGGAGCCTTCCTGGCCGCTGGGGAGGCGACAGTCGCCGTCTTCAAGGGCACCGCCTTCTGGGTGAGTTACATCCTCGGATCCATTGGCGGCCTGCTTGTCTCCGTCGTCATCCTGCGGAGCGCTGTCTTCAGCAAGACGACTGGCTACCTGCGCTTGGCCTCCAGCGTTCTCGACTTCGGCATGTTCGTGCCGGCCATAGGGCTGTTCATCGCGCTTTTCTCAGTCTTCTGCCTTCTCGGCTTCAATGTCCTCGTCGCCCGCCGGCTTCTCCAGTTGGGGCGATCACGGTGATGCCTAACCGCTCACTGGTGCCCTGGAAGGGCACCGGGATCTTCGGCCGACGCGGCTTCGCCGCAGGGGGCCCGCGCACTTGCCAGCCGTGTCGTTGGTTGTAGAGTGAAAGTCGTGCCCGCCTGGCCACGCGGGCACCCTGGCTTGCCGGTCCAGCATGCCCTGGCGCTTTACCGGGAGGCAGAGCAGATCGCCCGCCCGCTCGGCCCGTGCACCGAGGGCAGGCCGGCCGCGGGCACGGGAGACCGTTGGGCGGCCAAGGGGAGCCCAAGCCGAGCCCAAGCCGAGCGCCACCTCTAAATCTCCCCAATTTTTAGCCTCTTGATCTGGTATCATCCGATGACTCGGCGAATCCTACTAGTGCTCATACCCTTACTCTATGGAAGGCGGTGAGACGTGACCTACTCAATTGTCCGACTGGCGGTCAAGGACTACGCACAATGGAAGACCGTGTTCGATGAGGCAACCACGCTTCGTAAGTCCTATGGGTCCCGCGGAGTCAGAGTCTTTCGCAGCGTCGACAAGCCCAATGAGCTGGTTCTCCTTGCTGAATACGAGGACATTCAAAGGGCCCGCCAGCTCTTCCAGTCAGCGGAATTCCGGGAAGCAACCCGGCGCGCCGGCGTAACTGCGCTGCCCGACGTCACCCTCGCTGATGAGGTCCACCAATTGCCTGCGTAGCCTCTCGCCTTGCCGCTCCCCCACTCCTTCCACGGCGAGCCCTCGTGCGGCTGCCTGACTTCGCCGGGGGATAAATGACGATCGGGGCCCCCTACCATCTCCCTGCCTGCCCCCTTGGCCGGTGCAGAGAGGGCAGGCAGGCGACCCATCGGCCCGACGTCTCTCGGGAGGCCCGGGAGACCGTTCGGCGGCCCCTACCGGTTGCTCGCCATTGGAGCCCGCAAGATCGACCAGGCGTGGACACAAACGGTCTATTTGCGGCATTCAGCCTGGGATGCCCATGAAGGCCACATGTCAAAATGGAGAAGGCGATGAGCCCCATGGTTGACGTAGTCGTCGTAGGGGCGGGCCAGGCTGGCTTGGCCGCCAGCTATTTCCTTAGTCTGGGCCGTGTCCAGCACCTCGTGTTGGAAAGGGGCGATACTGGGCAGTCATGGCGTACGCAACGATG
>MGOA01000030.1 GCA_001796965.1 Chloroflexi bacterium RBG_16_64_43 | reverse complement strand
CCGAGCAGGCACGTGATCATCGTACCCCGATGAATCACGTCTCGCGAGGGACCGGCCTTCTCATTCCAATCTCATTTGTGCTCGTGTCGCACGGGATACGCCCACTAGCCCAATTCTCCCCTCGTCACGCTTTCTACTACTCGACCACCATCCGCGACACTCGCCAATTCCGGTAGACAAGTTGGAAGAGGGGTCTTCGGTTAAGCGAACTTGTTCATGTTACCTCATCGAAAGCCGCAAGGGAAGGACATCGGGTTTGGTAAATGAAGACGTGCAGGCTGATCCCTTGATGAGCTGTCAAGCCCATCAGGAGTGCGCATTACACTTCCCATCGAGGGCCTTTCTGGACGGATGATGTTAATGGCCAAGACATGTTGATTCAAGGCCGCATTACAGAACGTGATCCTTCCCGCCGGTCAACAGAATTAGGGTGTGCTTATCGTAAGGGTTCCTGCCATCCCGGCTTCCTTGTGGCCGGGGACGCTGCACGAGAACTCGTAGGTTCCTGGCTTGGTGGGGGTGAAAGTCACGGCGGCTGTCTGCCCCATCATCGCCGCTACGTGGAGTTGAGGTGCCTGCTCTGCGTCGGCCATTTCATGGCCGGCCATCGGTGTCGATGCGATACTCACGGTTTCCATCGGGATTTCCTGGATGGTGAGGTCATGCTCGAGTTGGCCCAGGTTTTGCAGCGTCAAGGTGACGGCAGAACCTGCCGGTGCTTCGATGGTTGAGGGGGCGAATTCGAACTCGCGTGCGACGACTGCGAGCTCGACCGCAGGCGGACGGTTCGCGCAACCGGATGCCCCCAACGCGAGCCCGGCGACTCCCCAAATCAGTGCCAGCCTATTCATTCGATCCTCCGTCATGCCCAGGTTGCCAAACCCGACAAAGTATATCCACATTAAATCCTGGGTCAACAGGCCATTTGGCGGGGTCCTCTCCCAGAGAGATTGCGACTGGTATTCGCCCAAGATGCGGCCGTCGGACGTGCGTCGCATGCAAGTTCCGCCGGGCGAGGCTCAACGAAGGCCCAAAGTCAGTCACCTCCCCGTGCTGCCGAGGAGGGTTGGTGGCATCGACATTCGGCCGGACGGGTGTGGGGCGGGCAGCGACACTGCCTCACTTGCTCTCCGGCTTCACCGCGCGGGTGTGGTCGTGCGCACCGCCATGATCATGGCCCATAGTTCTCATCATGAGCAACATCATCAACGGGCAGGCCAGGACCAAGGCAAATGTCAAAACCGAGCCCAAAGGAATGCGTAGCAGGACCACCGCGGCCAAGAGTCCAACGGGGATCAGGCAGCACAGCAGCATCATCACGGCGTGTTTGCGATTCATCAATTGGCCTCCGGTCTCTTGTGAAAGGCGGGTGTGGAAATCGAGGTGTCATTGCCCGCGGTCGGCGATCGGACTTCTGGCGGCAGGAGGAAAGCCCCTTAGCATGCTCCTTGCTGTTCCATGTTGCGCAATGCCTGCTCGTAATTCGGGTCGGTCAGCGCCCGCCGCCTCAGCTCGGTCAACAGCCGCTCCTTCGGGAAGTAGAAGGCCCTCCAGCGATCCACCTCGACTTGCGCTTCGGCCGCTGAAAAGCCGCGATGCAGCAGGCTCTTCGACGCGCCATAGAGGGCGGCGTGATGACCACAGCCGCAATTGCGTTTCTCGTCTCTATTGGGGTGGGCGGCGTTGCAGCACGGGAGGCGGATGTCGAGCGCTTCGTAGGCACCAGCCCAGCGTGTTTCCGGCGCCATCTCCCCGTTCCACTCGAGCAGCTGCTCATACCCTGCCCGGCTGAACGTGGGTCCATAGCCTGTCAGAGAGTCTTGGGCCGGTATCAGTTCTGATCGCAGAAGCTCGATCTGCTGCGCTGGCGACAGAGTCGCCTGAGGCGCGCCCCATCCCATCGCCCCGGACACCCAGGTGCCGGTGCAAGACGATAGCACCAAGCCAACCAACAACGGGAGACCACGACATGCTCGCATGTCGGCCTAGAAGGGGAGGTCCCAGGCAAACCGCCGCTCGGGCGCATCGATGCCGGTGAGCATGAGAGTCAACTGGGAGGCACCCTCCAGCAGGGGAGTTCCATCGACGAGCGCGGGAAAGATGAGCTTTCCCGAGACGTGATGGCCGCCCTTGGGAGCGTCCCAGGTAAGAGCGGCAACCGATCGGCCGGTGTCGGTGGTTAACGTGGCTGCCGCCGCCAGGTCCATGCTCAAGTCGACCGAATGGGTGTTGAGCGAGACTTCAAAAGCAATCGTGGCGCTGGCGGCCGCGAGGTCTACGGGTGTGATTTCCACCGTGATGGACCCTTGGCTATCGGTCTGCGACAAGGCTGCATTTGCCTCGGCTGTTGTTCCTGGCGCAACGGCGGGGATTTGAGTCGCCAGAGGGGTCGGTGTGGATGGGATTGCCAAAGTAGGAGTTGCGCTTGCTGCGCCGGATGTACATCCGGCCAGGATTACTGCGAAAGAGACCAGCCCAATCACGAAACGACTCATGCCACCTCCATTTGGCCCACTTCGAGATCTATCTTTGTAGCCCGCCTACGTTCCTTCATCAGAATGGCCAACATCACTGCGATGCCGGCCAGCGTCGTGGCCAAGCCCACCAGCATGAACACGGTCCGGTACTGCGCGAGAAAGGCGCTTGCCGCGGTCAGGCCGACCAGCGGCAGAACGTCGGTAACATGATGCGCGCAACAGGCGATCATCGCGGCGGTTGAGGTCGTCCCACCGGCGCCCATCAAAGGACCGCTCGGGCCCGGGGATGCCGCGGGCAAATACAGGCGCTTCTTCAGGATCGTGTAGAGCGCCGCTTGCACACCGAACCCGACCACGATCGGCAGCACAATCCAGCGATCGGTCCAAAACTGCTCGAGCGCGTGGCGCGGGCTTTCCGCCCACGAGACGATGGCGAAGTAAAGCAGGCTGAGGCCGGCGCCCGCCAAGAGCCCGACGAACACGGGCCAAACGATACGCCGGTCACCCACGGCCACGGTCGTCACGTAGTCCTTCCTCCCCTCCTCCTTCCCCTCCATGCTAGCGGATGCTCCGGGCGACTGGGTCCGTCATCCGACGTGCCGCGCTCTAGGCACAATGGCCTACGGGCCGCGCCATCACTTGGCGCATCCCCGCCGGTCCTGGAAGGCCTACAGTGACGTCGAGAGAGGAAGCCATGATCACAGTCACAATCGACCCAATCCTTCTATCGATCGGGCACTTTCACCTGCGCTGGTACAGCCTGATTGTGCTGGCCGCCGTCGCCACCGGAGTCTGGCTCGCCGCCAAGGAGGCAGGCCGCAAGGGATTTGTCACCGCCGAAATCTACGACGTGGCACTCAGCGTGGTTCTTGCGGGTCTGGTGGGCGCACGCATTTTCCACGTCATCGACCACTGGCCGGATATCTTCGCCGCCAATCCCGTGCGGGCGTTGTACTTCTGGGAGGGAGGCCTGGCCATCTGGGGAGGCGTTGCCGGGGGGTTAGTTGCCATCGCCATCGTCGCGCGCCGCAGGCACTGGAATCTCTTGCGCCTCCTGGACGCCTCGGCCCCCGGTCTGGTACTCGCCCAGGCCATTGGACGTGTTGCGTGCATTATCACCGGAGACTCGGTGGGCAAGCCCACGAGCGGCCCCTTGGGCCTGGCCTACACCAGCCCGGATGCGATGGTTCCGCAGTTGGGAGTCTTCTATGCGCCCATGCCGATTTATGAAATCGCCATGAACCTCGGCATCTTCGCTGTGTTGTGGACCTTGCGGAGAAAGAAGGGCCTCCCAGAAGGTGCTTTGTTCCTTCTGTACCTGATCCTGTATTCCGCCATTCGCTTCGCGATCACCTTTTGGAGCTCCTACCGGATCGTGGCCTTTGGGCTGAACCAATCGCAGATCAGCAGCCTGGTGGCTTTGGCCGTGGCCATCCCCTCCCTGGTTGTGTTACTGCGACGCGGCTCCACCCGCCGGATGGAGGCGACACATCGGAAGCCAACCCGTCCTTCCCCAATGTCCTCGCTGCGGCGGGATGACAGAATTGAATCCTCGCAATGACCAAGAAGCCCCGTCAAGAAATGGCTCAGCGCCGGCGCCGCGCGCGGCACATGCGTTCGATTGGCTACGGAGCGGTGGTTTTGGGGGTGCTGACTGTCGCAGGCGCATTGCTGGTCAGCGCGTTCTTCAAGCCGGCGCCGGAACCGATGGCTGGCAACGTGGTCGACATCACCGCCGACATGTCGGGCTTCGACATGCCCGAGATTCTGGTCAAGGCCGGTGTGCCTGTGACGGTGCGCCTCACCAGCCTCGACAACGCGCATCACACCGATGGCGGAGGCAAACATCAGTGGGCCGTGGACGAGTTGGGGCTGAACATCATCGCCCCTCCGGAGGGTAGCCAGTACACCACGTTCACGCCCACTACGCCTGGTAGTTACGGCTTCTATTGCGACATCTGCTGCGGCGGGCGGGCCAATCCGACCATGCAGGGCACGCTCATCGTGGACGCCTAGCGTATGACCTCCAGCCCGCTGCGACGCATCACCATTGCGTCCCTCCTGACCGTGGCAGCACTCGGGGCCGTGGCGCTCACCGGGTGGTGGCACCCGCACGCGCCGAGTGCCGCGATGCAGATCTACCTGCCCAAGATCACGCTACCGGCGGTGCTGGTGGCCGGGGTCGTGGATGGCATCAATCCGTGCGCTTTCACGGTCCTCCTGCTATTCATCACGGCTCTCCTGACCACGCTGCAAGGCAACGAGGCGGATGCCGGGCGCGTGCGCACGCGCATGCTCGGATTGGGAGGCGTTTACATCGCGGCGGTGTTCCTGACCTATCTCGCGTTGGGGGTGGGATTACTTGCGTCGCTCGACTTCTTCACGCGCCAGCATATTCCCGCCCGAATCGGGGCTCTCCTTGCGGTGCTATTCGGCCTGTGGATGATCAAAGACTTCTTTCTGCCGGACTGGGGGCGGCGCCTGCAGGCACCCGGCAAGATCGGTCAGATCGCCCGTCAGGCGGCGAAGAAGGCCACGTTGCCTGCGCTCGTCACTGGCGGCTTTCTGATCGGGTTGTGCACTGTCCCATGCAGCGGCGCGGTCTATCTGGGAGTTCTGAGTCTCTTGGCCATGCAACCAACAGCCCTGCTGGGCTATGCCTACCTTATCCTGTACAACCTCGTTTTCATTTTGCCGCTGGTGGCTGTCCTCATCGCCGCCTCGGCTCGTCCTGCCCTCAACCGGGTGGCGCACTGGAACCTGCATCACAAGGAATGGGTTCGCCTGGTGCTGGGGGGCGGGGTGGTGGGCATGGGATTGCTCATACTGGCCACTGTCTAGAGGGCGTGCGCTGCCGCACGGCATTCAAGGGGCGAGCCAGGTGTCGCGATCGATTGCGATGCGCCAAGTAGCGCATCGCCCTGCCAAGTCAAATGGCGCTCGAAAGGGCATAGGGGACCGGATAGGCTTGGGATCGAGGGGATGAGATGGATGCAGGCAACGACTCCATCAGTCTAGCCGTCGATTGCCAGCTCGCGGCGGCGACCGTAACCCAAGGCCTCGAACGGCTGGGGCTGCAGGTCGTGCGTTCCTTTGACCTGCAGAGGACGGCCTGGGTTGCGCGGGCGGAGGTTCCCTGTCCGCACCACGGAACGGCACGCTGCAATTGCCAGTTGATCGTGCTCCTGGTCTACGGCGAGGAGGGGCCGCCGGTGTCCCTGCTGGTGCGTGGCCATGACAACCAGACCTGGTTCTCCGTCGCGGACGACCCTCGTCGGCGAGGCCTGGAGTCGACTACCGTGCTGGTGCGCCGCGCGTTCGAGGATCTGAGGCGGGGCATGTCGCCGCCCGGAGTGGCGGGCCATGCAGCCTGACTCCTGTGAGCGGACGACGCACCGACTGCGCAGCGCCGCCGGGCACTTGCGAGCTGTGGCGGCCATGCTGGAGGCGGGCGCCGACGGGCGCACGGTCATCGGCCACATCGTGGCCGTGCAATGCGCCCTGCAAGCGGCGCGCCGGGTGCTGACCCTGCAGCTGGTGGCCGAATACTTTACCTCCACACGCGATGCACCCGGCTCGCAGATAAGCGCGGCCGAGCTTGAGCTGTTGGTGGATGGGCTTCAGCGGCCTCTCCACCCTATGACGAGGAAAGTAGGGATTTCCAGATGAGTGAGAGTCGCATCGAGAGTCTATCGCTTCCAATTACCGGGATGACCTGCGCTTCATGTGTCTCGCATGTCGAAGGGGCACTGCGCGGGTTGCCTTCGGTGCGCGAGGTCGTTGTCAACCTGGGCACCAGCAAAGCCAGCCTGAAATACGACCCGGCGGCGGTCACGGTGGCCAAGCTGCACCAGGCGGTTGAGGATGTCGGCTACGGCGTGGCGACGGTCGAGCAGACCTTGGAAGTGCGCGGCATGACCTGCGCCTCGTGCGTGTCTCATGTCGAGCAGGCGCTCAG
>MGOA01000029.1 GCA_001796965.1 Chloroflexi bacterium RBG_16_64_43 | reverse complement strand
GAACGCACCTCATCGAACGACTGCGCCGGGAGACCTTTGACGTTTTGGTTATCGGCGGCGGGGCAACCGGCTGCGGCATCGCGCTGGATGCCGCCTCGCGTGGTCTGCGCACCGCGCTGGTCGAGAAGCAGGATTTCTCAGAAGGCACCTCTTCGCGCAGCACCAAGCTTATCCACGGGGGTGTGCGTTACCTCGAGCAAGCTGTGAAGCACCTTGACCGCGGGCAATTCAACCTGGTGCGCGATGCGCTGCACGAGCGCGCGCTCCTCTTGCGGCTTGCGCCGCATCTCTCGCGGCCTCTGCAACTGGTCACTCCGCTCAAGCGCTGGTGGGAAGCACCCTACTATTGGGTCGGGCTGATGCTGTACGATGTGCTCTCGGGTCGTGCCAGCATCGGGCGCAGCAGCTACATGACCCGCCGGCGCACTCTGCAGCGCTATCCCTCGCTGCGTGCCGAGGGCTTGGTGGGCTCGGTGGCTTACTTCGACGGGCAGTTCGATGATTCGCGGATGAACGTGGAATTGGCGCTGACCGCCATCGAACAGGGCGCGGCGGCCGTCAATCATATGCAGGCAACCGGCCTGCTCAAGGATGGCGGGCGACTGACCGGGGTGATGCTGCGCGACGGCCTTTCGGGCGACACTCTGACTGCGAAGGCGCGCATCCTCGTAAATGCCGCCGGACCATTCTGCGACCTTATCCGCCGCATGGATGACCCTACCTGCGAGCCCATGCTCACCACGAGTTCGGGTGTGCACATCATCCTGGAGGCTGCCTTTGCCCCTCCGGATCTGGGCATGCTTATTCCCAAGACCGAGGACGGGCGGGTGCTGTTCACCCTGCCTTGGATGGAGCACACCCTGGCGGGCACGACCGATACGCCGGCCCCCCTCGCGGAGCACGTGCCGGTGCTGGAAGAGGAGATCGAATACATCCTGCGTCACGTGCGGCTGTATATTGATCGACCGGTGGAGCGCGCGGATGTCAAAGCCGCCTGGTCCGGTTTGCGCCCGCTGGTCTCCGACCCCAAGGCCGGCGGTACGGCCAAACTCTCGCGCGACCACGTGATCGCCGACAGCCCGGCCGGCCTGATCACCATCACCGGCGGCAAATGGACGACCTACCGCAAGATGGCCCAGGATGCCGTCGATCATGCAATCGCGCGGGGCGGGCTGATGGCGCACAACGCCTGCCGGACGACCCAGATTCCAATGGTCGGCGCTGTGGGCCACGAGCCTGATGGGGCGCTGCGCCTCGCCGCACAATTCGGGCTGGCCGAGGACATCGCGCGCCATCTCAACCTGGCATACGGCGGGCGCGCGCGGCGGGTGGCCGAATTGGCCGCAGCGGGGCTGACGGGGCGCTTGGCATCCGGCCACCCGCACATCGAGGCGGAAGTCGTGTGGGCGGTAAGAGAAGAGATGGCCCTCACCCCAATGGACGTCCTCGCCCGCCGAATGAGGCTGGCCTTCATCGAAACGCGTGCCGCTCGAGCGGCGCTGCCGCGGACGATCGACCTCATGGCCAAGGAACTCAAGTGGGATGAGGCGCGCCGCGCGCGCGAGGAGCGTGAGGCCCGTGCACGGTTGGAGGGCAGTCTGTAGGCTGCCTCACAAGGGAGAGCGTCATGGGAAATGTCTGGCAGGATTTCTTCGACAATCACGCGCCGCGCTATTTGGAAAACTCCTTCACCAAAGACACCTTGGCGGAAGTGGACTTTCTCGTTGAGGAACTCGATTTGCCGCCGGGCAGCTCGCTGCTCGATGTGGGCTGCGGCACCGGCCGGCACGCGGTGGAGCTGGCGCGCCATGGCTATCGGCTGACGGGTGTTGACATCTCCGACGGCATGCTCGAGCAGGCGGCGCGCGCGGCGCGCGAGGCCGAGGTGGAGGTGGAATGGGTGCATGCCGATGCGGCGCGCTACACGGCCGCGCGCACTTACGAGGCGGCCATTAGCGTGTGCGAAGGGGCCTTCAGCTTGCTGAGCATGAGCGACGACCCTCTCGCGCACGACACGGCCATCCTGCGCATGATTCACGCTGCACTCGGACCGGGAGCGCCCTTCATTCTCACCGCGCCGAACGGCCTGCAGAAGATACGCCACTTTACCCAGGATGATGTCGAGTTTGGCAAGTTCGACCCGCTGACACTGGTCGAGACTTACATCATGACGGTCGAAGACCCGCGCGGCCACCGCGAGGTGCATGCGCGCGAGAAGGGTTACCTGCCCTCGGAACTGCGCCTGGTGCTAGAGGCGTGCGGGTTTGAGGTGCAGCATTTGTGGGGCGGCACAGCCGGGCGCTGGGGGCGCCGGCCGATAGAACTGGATGAGATCGAAATCATGGCTGTCGCCCGGCGCAAGTGAGCGAGTGTGGGGGGAAATGATCAGGGGGATGCACCGGCAACGGCGCATTTGGAACCGGGGCCAGCGCTTGGATGGGCGCCGTGGGGCGGCCCTGCTATCGGTGTGTGTGGTACTTGCCTCAGCACAAGGCGCGTGCACCACGCTTGGAGCGCCCGGCCCGGTGGTGCGTGAGCCCACCTCCTTAGCCGCGACGCTCCCTCCGCCCCCCTCCACCTGGGTTCAAGTCTTCTTCACCTCCCCCGACGATTTCACCGGCGATTACCGCGGCGGCGCGGACACTCCGATCGTGGCCTCGCTCGAGGCGGCGCGCTTCACCATCGAGGTGGCCTGTTTGGAGATCAACCTGTATTCGATCTCGCGTGCCCTGATCCGCGCCGCCGAACGCGGAGTGACCGTGCGGGTGGTGGTCGACAGTACATTCATCCAGACGCGCGCGCTGAGCGACCTCGAGCAGGCGGGGATCCCCGTGCTGGGTGATCGGCGCGAGGGGTTGATGCACGACAAGTTCGTGGTCGTCGACGGCGCGCTGGTGTGGACCGGCTCGATGAACCTGACTACGAGCGACACCTATCGCAACAACAACAACCTGCTGCGAATTGAGTCCGTGGAACTAGCCCAGGCGTATCAACGCGAGTTCGATGAGATGTTCGTCGACGACATGTTCGGCCAGGAGTCGCCCCGCGGCTGGCCTGCGCCCAGGCTCGAATTCGGGAGCTCGTGGGCGGAGGTGTATTTCGCCCCCGACGATGCCCCGGCCGAGCGCCTGCTGCAGGTGCTCGAGAGCGCGCAGCGTTCGATTCGCTTCATGGCCTTCTCGCTCACTTCGGAGGAGGTCGCCGAGGTGCTCATTCGTCAGGCCCGGCTGGGAGTCGAGGTCGCTGGAGTGATGGAAGAAAGCCAAGTGCGCTCGAACGCCAACGGCAAGTACGACCTCCTGCGCGCATCGGGTATAGATGTCCATCTCGACGGCAATTCTCGCAATATGCACCACAAAGTCATCCTGGTCGATGATGAGCTTGTGATCACCGGTTCGTACAACTTCTCGTACAACGCCGAGAACGTCAACGACGAGAACATGCTCATCCTGCACGACCGCGAGTTGGCCCGGCTGTACCTCGAAGAATTCGACCGCGTGTGGCGCCAGGCGCAATGATCCCCTGGCTCGTGCCATTCCGCACCAATGGTCTGAGCCGGGCGCTTTGTGCCGCCGCAACTCCCGAAGCTCAGCGGGTATAATCCTCTGGGTATGGCTACTCAACCCATCGTTCCTTTGCGCGGCGGTTCACCCGCCGCTCTGCATCGGCTGGCCGCAGCGCTCATCCAAGCGGCTGCGACCGGCCTGATGGCGCTGGTGGCCCTCACGATCCTGGCCGGCGCCAGCGCCGGCGTGTATCGCGCGGCATACGAGGGGCGGTTGTTCCCGGGGGTGTCGGTGGCCGGGCTAAACCTCTCGGGGCTGACCACGGACGATGCCGCGCGCCAGCTCGCAGCCGGGCTCACCTATCCATATGCCGGCCGCATCGTCTTCCGCGACGGGGAGCGGACGTGGAGCGCGACGCCAGCGGAACTCGGGTTGGAGCTGAACATCTACGCCACCCTGACCGCGGCCTACCGCGTCGGCCGAGTACACCATCCGCTGATCGATGCGTTGATGCAGTTCTACACGCGGTTCGCCGGGCACGCTTCGCCGCTGGTCGTGCAATACGACGTGGCACGCGCTCAAGCTTACCTCCAGGGGATCGCCTCACAAATCGACCAGCCGGTTCGAGAAGCCAGCGTGGAGTTGGTCGGCGCCGAAGTGGTTGCCCACGAAGGGCAGATCGGCCGGCAGCTCGACCTGGCGACGAACATGGCGCTGGTTGCGGTGCCGCTGGGCGGCCTGACCGATGGCGACATTCCCCTGGTGGTGCAGCAGATCGTCCCGGAGGTGCTCGACCCCACCGAGCAGGCGGGCCTGGCGCGAGTGATGCTCAGCCAGCCCTTCACCGTGAATGTCCCCGAGATGACCTCCGGCGATCCCGGGCCTTACCTCTTTCAGCCCGAGCAGTTGGCGCGCATGCTGACCTTCCGTAAAGTGAATACCGGTTCCGAAGCGGCCTTCGCTCTGGCCATGCAGGATGACAAGCTGGCGGCCTTCCTGGCCCCGCTGGTGGACAAGTTCGAACACAAGCCGCAGAACCCGCGCTATTTGTTCGATGAGGCGAGCGGTCAGGTGGTGCTCTATCGCAGCGCCGTGCGCGGCCGCGCGCTCAACGTGGAAGCCTCAACCTCCGCCATCCAGGCGGCGATCGCGCGCGGCGAGCACGCGGCGTCTCTGGTCTTCGAGTACACCAATGCCCTGGCGGGCGACAACGAAAGCGCGGCCGGCCTGGGCATCACCGGGCTCTTGCCCTCCGGGTTGCAGTACACCTCGTTCAGGGGCTCGACCGATGCGCGCATTCACAATATCACGCTCGCCGCGGAGAAATTCAACGGCGTGCTCGTGGCGCCAGGCGAGATCTTCTCGATGGCCGAACATCTCGGCGACGTGAGCTTCGACACCGGGTATGCCGAAGCGCTGATCATCGTCGGCAATAGCACCATCAAGGGCGCCGGCGGAGGCGTGTGCCAGGTGAGCACGACCCTCTACCGCACGGTCTTCATGACCGGCTTCCCGATCGTCGAGCGTCACCCGCATGCCTACCGCGTCGGCTACTATGAGAACAACGATGGCCCGGTGCACCTGGGCGCCGGATTCGACGCCACGGTCTTCGTCCCGCAAGTCGACTTCCGCTTTCAGAATGACTCGCCCTACTGGATTCTGATGGAGACCGACGTCGACCGGTCCAGCGGTCGCATCACCTGGCGCTTCTACTCCACCTCCGACGGACGTACCGTGGATTGGACGCGCAACGTGGCCAACCGGGTGGATCCGCCGGCGCCGCGCTGGGTGGAGAATGCCGACCTCGCGCCCGACGAATGGAAGCAGGTGGATTGGGCGGTGGAAGGGGCCGACGCCTACGTGACGCGTACTGTCACGCGCGGCGGACAGATCATCAACAGCGAAAACATTAACACACACTATGTCGCCTGGGCGGCCATGTGCCAGTTCAGCCCGAGCACACCAGTGGGCGAGGGCTCGCCCTGCCCGCCTTAGGCCCCCGGCGACCTGCGCCGCGCAGCCATTCCAATCCACCAGGAGGAGCCATGATCGCTCCCGACTTGCTCGAAATCCTGCGCTGCCCCTCGTGTGTCCAGACCAAAGAGGGGTTGCTCACCTTGGTCAAGGACACCTGGCTGGTTTGCCAGGAATCGGACTGCGGCCGGAAGTACCCCATTCGCGACGATATCCCGGTGATGTTGATTGAAGAGGGGGATCGCTGGGTGAAGACGCGCGTGGAAGACCTGCCCGTGCCTCCGCCTGGAGATTGATGACTGCCTCGTACCCGGTGCCTCGCTCGCACGGGTGAGCCGTACACCGGCTTGGACCGAGCGACGATGTCTGCGATATCACGCCGAAGTTTCCTGCAACTCGCCGGGGTTTCCCTGGGCGCCGCCGCCTTCGCGCCACCGCCCCCGGAGGCGCTCGCCTCAGAGGCGATGCTGGCACGGGTGACGGCTCGCACTGTCGCCGTGCGCGCTCGCCCGGATGCAGCCGCCCCGGAGTTGGCCACGCTGGAGCGTGACGCCATCGTGGTGGTGGAGGAGGAGATTGAGAGCGCCACCGGCCCCCAAGGCAACCCTTACTGGTTCCGCATCCGGCAAGGGTTCGTCTATGCCGGCGATATGCAGCCTGTGCGCTACGATTTCAACGAGGTGGTTGAAGCCGTCCCGAGCGAGGGACTGCTGGTGGAAGTGACGGTGCCCTTCACCCAAACGCGCGTGAAGCCCGAGGCGGAGGGCACGCCGCTGTACCGGCTGTACTACGGGGCCACCTTTTGGGCGGTTGAGGCGGTGGAGGATGACAGCGGCAGCGCATGGTACGCGCTGCTGGATGACCGGCTGTACACCCGCTACTATGTTCGGGCCGAGCACTTGCGACCCATTCGGGCCCGGGAGCTCGGTCCCATTTCCCCGCATGTTCCGCTGGAGGCCAAGCGCGTCGAGGTGGATCTGGCCAGGCAGCAACTCACGGCGTTTGAAAACGAGCGGGCGGTCTTCACTACACTGATTTCGGGCGGGCGGCTGCGCAGCGACCCGCAGCCGGGGAAGGGGCACAGCTTCACGCCCATCGGCGAGTTTCATGTGAACCAGAAGGTGCCCTCGCGCCACATGGGCGACGCGCGGCTCACAGCCGACCTCTTCGCCAACGAACAGCCGGGCGTGCCCTGGGTGAGCTACTTCACCTACAGCGGCATCGCTTTCCACGGAGCGTACTGGCACAACGACTTCGGCCGGCGGCGCAGCGTGGGCTGCATCAACATGCGC
>MGOA01000028.1 GCA_001796965.1 Chloroflexi bacterium RBG_16_64_43 | reverse complement strand
GCGTCATCGAGAAGGACTCACGGTCGTCGACCTGGACCACCTCGTCGACGATCGAGAGATCGAGGGTCGAAGGAATGAAATCTTCGCCGATGCCTTCGATCTTGTAGGTCTTAAGGTACGGGTCCTCGGGCATGCGGCCCAGCTTCCACGTGTCGAACAGCAGCGAGCCGTGGATATCCACGCCCACCAGCTTGACATCGGGATTCTGCTCTTTGAGGTAGCGGCCGGCTCCGGTGAGCGTGCCACCGGTGCCCATGCCGCACACCAGCACGCGGATCTCACCGCCGCTCTGTTGCCACAGTTCGGGGCCGGTCGTCTGGAAGTGGGCCTCGGGGTTGGCCGGATTGTGATACTGGTTGGCCAAGAGGCTGTTGGGGGTCTCGGCCACGATGCGTTCCGCTACGCGGTAGTAACTGCGCGGGTCCTGCGGCGGCACGGCGGTGGGAGTGATAACCACGCGGGCGCCGAAGGCGCGCAGAAAGCGCACCTTCTCCTCGCTCATCTTGTCGGGCATGACGAAGATGCAGCGGTAGCCCTTGACCGCGGCGGCCAGGGCCAAGCCGGCGCCGGTGTTGCCGGAAGTGGCCTCGACAATCGTACCGCCCGGGCGGAGGCGCCCCGCCCGCTCGGCCTCTTCAATGATGCAGATCCCGATGCGATCTTTGACCGACCCAGCCGGGTTGAAGAACTCGACCTTGGCCAAGAGGGTGCCGGCGGTGTAGCCCGCTCCCAATCGGTTGAGCCGCACCAGCGGGGTGTGACCGATGGCCTCCAGGATAGTGGCGTGATAGGCCGGCTGGTGTTTCGCGGCAGGTCTTCGTTTTGATGTGGGTGTGACTTTCATCAGCGTTTCCTCTGGCTCGTGCACTCGTCACTCACTCGGGCCGAGTGAAGAAGAATGTAGTCGGTTGAAAGGGCGCAATGGCCGCGGCCAGTCATGTCGGAGCCCGGCCGGTCGAGGCGCGGGTGCGGGAGGGCTGCGCCGCTTCTGGTTGTGCCCGGGTTTCGTTCATGGGATGTGCGAGGAAAGGGACCCGAGCCGCGAGGATCGCCAGACGGCCGCTAGCACTCCCGCTGCGTACAGAAGCAGGGAGCGGCAAGGATCATCAATGGGCGTGGTGGGCTATGCATAGAGCGTGTGATATATTCTAACACGCGCTATCCGAATATCGGCGCAGTCCACGTGCGAGCGGCTGCGTGGCAACAGATGCGAGGGCGGCTCGCTCACACTCCGCAATGCCAAGGATGAATCCGGATGAAGTTCGAGACGCAGGCCATACATGCAGGGCAAGACCCAGATTCCGCGACCGGGGCGGTGATGACTCCGATCTACCAGACCTCGACCTTCGCCCAACAAGGTGTCGGCCGTCATCGCGGCTACGAGTATGCGCGCACCGGCAACCCCACGCGCACCGCGCTCGAGGCGTGCCTGGCAGCGCTGGAGGGCGGTGCCCATGGGCTGGCCTTCGCCTCGGGGATGGCCGCCACCGACACGGTGCTGCGCCTGCTTGCGCCGGGTGACCATGTGGTGGCCGGACGCGATGTGTACGGCGGCACGTACCGCCTTTTCGAGCGCGTGCTCAAGGGGTATGGCCTCGAGTTCTCGTATGTCGACACGACTCAACTAAGTGATGTCGAATCCGCGCTGAGGCCAAACACGCGGCTGGTGTGGTTGGAGACGCCTTCCAATCCGCTCCTGCGTATCAGCGATCTGCGGGCGGTGGCGGATCTCGTGCATCGCGCGCGTCCCAGCGCGTGGCTGGCGGTCGATAACACATTCGCCACGCCGTACTTGCAGCGGCCGCTCGAGCTAGGCGCGGACCTGGTGATCCACTCGACGACCAAGTATCTGGGCGGCCACTCGGACGTGGTCGGGGGCGCGGTCGTGGTGCGTTCGAGTGAGCTGCACGAGCGGCTGGCCTTCCTGCAAAACGCAGTGGGTGCGGTGCCCGGCCCACTGGATTGCTTCCTTGTGCTGCGCGGCCTCAAGACGCTCGCCGTACGCATGGACCGCCACGCTCTGAACGCGGCGGCGGTGGCCGAGTATCTCGCGGCGCAGTCGCAGGTCGAGCGCGTGATCTATCCGTTCCATGCATCGCATCCTGAACAAGACCTGGCGCGGCGGCAAATGCGCAGCGGCGGCGGGATGGTCTCGGTCACCTTGCGTGGAGGAGCGGCGGCTGCGGTGCGTGCGGTGGAGCGCACGCGTGTCTTCACTCTGGCTGAGTCGCTGGGCGGGGTGGAATCGCTGATTGAGATCCCAGCGGCGATGACGCACGCCTCGACCGCCGGCTCGCCGATCGAGGTCGAGCCGGGGCTCATTCGCCTGTCGGTCGGCCTGGAAAATGTCGAGGACCTGATCGCGGATTTGCAGCAGGCGTTGCAGGCGGAGTGACGGCGAGACCCTTACGCGCGACGATGCGGCTCGACGGCGATCCATTCCGCATGGGTGAGCAAGCGGCCTGGCGCCTCAGCCCGCAGTTCCATGACGCGCGAGGGGGCGAAATAGGCGAAGTCAAACTCAACCGGGTCGCCGGTGCGTCTGCCAGGCAGCGGCATAAGCCGCGCGGTGAGCGGCTTGGCGTGGCGTAGCGCAACGGCAGCGACGTCGAGGAGCAGCGAAGCCACCTGCGGCGCGCGGGTCTCGCCCGGAAGCGGAATCGTGTCGAGCCCGGTGCCGCACATCGTGCAATAGAGCAGCAGGTCATTCAGGGCGAGGGCCCCCTCGCCCGCGCGGCGCGCGAGGATTGCATCCTCGAGAATCGGCAGGAATAACCCGCAGAATCCGGCGCGCGGGAAGACCGCGCGGTCTATTGCCTGGGTGAGCAGTGCAGCCGCGAGCGCGCTGCCTGCCAGGCCCACGCGTGCGACGCCCAAGCGCTCGAAGGCGGCTCCGATAGAGGTCGCTTCGTCCGGGAAGGGCGCGAGCGAGAAATCGGTGCCCGCGAAGCGAACCCCTCGTAACTCGTCTGACTTCGTCACCGCCTCAGTCAATGTGCCCGCCGCGCGCTCGATGGCCTCGGTCAGGCGGCGGCCCGCGGTGCCAGGATCCGGTGCGCGCTCGAAGGCTTCGACGGCCAGGTCCGCCGACTCGGTAGCTATGGCGAAGGCGGGCGCCCCGCCGGCGTGATAGGCCGCCGGGAAGAACGGCGAATGCGGGCCGACGCCCGCCAGCGCGGCCAGCCGCAGGTTGGCGAATCCGTCCGGGCGAAGGTGCGCAACGCGCACGATGGCCTCCGCGGCGGCTTGCACGGCCGCCGTGGATATGCCGAGCCGCGAGTCGGTCAGAAGAATCGAAGCAAACAGCTTCTCGTCGGCGGCCAGAATATCCGGCACCAACGCGCACGCCTGGGGCTGCGCGGGGAGTGCCGGGCCGAGCGAGAGATAGCTGATCGGTTTCGAGTCGAGCAGTGCCGCGAGTGCGCGCGCGCCATCAGCGGCGGCCTCGGGTGAGGCCAACGGCAGATACCCCGTGAAAGGCTGCGCAGCCAAGCGCGTGGTTTGGACTTCGAAGCCGGCCCGCTCAACCGCCTGGCGAGCGTGCTCGAGAAAGCGCGCAGCCTCATCGAACTGCCGCGCCTCTGGCGGCCAACCCAGTTCACAGAAGTAGGTTATTGAACGGACCTTCACGACCGGCTCCGGCGCTGTCGCGCGGCTTGGTAGAGCAGGATGCCCGCGGCAACAACCGCGTTCAAGGATTCGGCTTTGCCCGGCATGGGGATGAAGACGCGCGCCGTGGCGGCCGCCTGGGCAAGAGCCCCTGCGCCCTCAGCTTCCGAGCCAAGGATGAGGCCGATGCGCCCGCGCCAGGACACTTGGTCGCAAGGTGTGCCCTCAGCGGCCTCGGCCAAATACAGGCGGAAGCCGTTAAGGCGCGCTTGGGCTTCGGGCCAGGTGGCTTCGATGAGGGGCAGACGGAAGTGCGCGCCCATCGCGCCGCGTACCACCTTGGGGTTGTAGGCGTCGACGCAACCGGGCATCAGGAACACCGCCTGCACGCCAAAGGCCTCCGCCGTGCGCATCACCGTGCCCAGGTTGCCGGGGTTGGCCAGTCCGTCGGCCAGCATCACGAACTCGAGCGGCGCGGCGAGCGGGACCTCGATCCACGGCACGACCGCCAACATGCCCGAGGGCGTCGTCGTATCCGAGCAGGCCTTTAGAATCTCTGGGCTGACCTCCTCCACGGTGGCGCCCAAGCGCGCCGCCTGGTTGAGCAGCGAGCGCTGAGGCGGCTTGAGCCCGCCACTGTGGAAGACCACCCGCAGTGGGGCATGGGCGTTCACCGCCTCCACCAGCAGCCGTTCGCCCTCAATGACGAACAGCTTCTCGCGAGCGCGTGCCTTGGCTTGCGATTGCAGCGTGCGGATGAGCTTGACGCGCTCGTTACTCACGGAAGTGATCATAGGGGGTTCCCAAAATGGCCTGGGTGCGACTCAGGCCGGCGGCCAACGCCGGTCGAACTCGTTGCGGAAGACTTCTAACGTGGGTCCATCGATAATGGTGATACGTATTTCCGCAAGCGAAAGCGCGAGTGCGCTGCCCATGAAGTCGAGCACGGCCTGCACGATGACGCGCGCGCCGCGCGCCTTGGGGAAGCCGAAGATACCGGTGCTGATGGCGGGCATGGCCAGGGTGTGGAAACCCTCGGCTGCAGCCAGCGCAAGTGAACTGGCCACGGCCGCGGCGAGCTTGCGGTCTTCATCTCCCTCGCCCCACACCGGGCCGACGGCATGGATGACGGCGCGGCAGGGGAGCTTTCCGGCGCCGGTGAGCGCCGGGTGGGTGGGGCTGGCGGGTCCGTGCGCTCGCACCCAGCCGTCGCTTTCCTCCTGAATGCTGCGCCCTCCGCGGCGGACGATCGCGCCGGCCACGCCCCCGCCGTGCTGCAACTCCCCGTTGGCGGCGTTGACGATGGCATCCACAGGTTCTTCGGTCAGGTCGCCGTGCGCGAGAAGCAACCGGCAGCCGCCGGCGAGAGCCTCACTTCGAATCACACTCGACATGGAGCCACCCGGAGTGATGTTGCGCGTATCGTATCGCGAATTCGCTTGGGACGCGAGAGCGGCCGAGGAATAGAAAGGCCCGGCGCGAAGCCGGGCCTGTGAAACGCGAGCTCAGGGAATCAGCCGCGCGTCGATTCGACGATGCGCTCGAAGGCGTGCGGGTCGCGCACCGCGAGATCAGCAAGCATCTTGCGGTTCAGGTTGATATTGGCGCGGTGCAGCCCGGCGATCAAGCGACTGTAAGTACTGCCGTTGAGGCGTGCGGCAGCGTTGATGCGGGCGATCCACAGCCGGCGCAGGTCGCGCTTGCGGTTGCGCCGGTCGCGATAGGCGTACCACAGGCTCTTCAGCATCGCCTCGTTGGCGCGGCGGAACAGGCGATGGCGCGAGCCAAATTGGCCCTTGCCCATGTGGATGATCTTGCGGTGGCGCAGATGAGGCCGAGGGCCTCCCTTGACGCGTGCCATGCTTCATTCTCCTGCCGACCCCTGCGCGCCGGGAGGTAGGCTCCCAGTTGAGTGCGCGCAACAGCGGCAAATTGCCCGCCTACCGCGGCGGGTTGGCCTTGTACTTGCTCATGTACGGGGCCAGGCTCTTGACGCGCTTGGTCGTACGCTTGCCTTTGACCACCACCATCTCGGCGAAGAGAGCCTTGGTGCGGCGCGGCGTGCGGCGGCGCAGGTGGCTCTTGCCGCCTTTGGTGCGCAGCAGTTTGCCCGACCCGGTCAGGCGGAAGCGCTTGGCGCTCGCCTTGTGCGTCTTGAGCTTGGTCTTGCCGGCTTTCACTTTGCGAGGCATCCTGTTCTCCCTGCTGAACCTGTCTCTCAATCACAGGCGGCGCGCTGGGCGCCGCCTGGTTTCAAACCGTGCAGCACGCAGTGCAATCTACTTCTTCTTCGCCGGACCGATGACCATCAGCATCGTGCGGCCTTCCATATCCGGGTTCTGTTCCACCACGCCCACGTCGGAGAGTTCTTGGGCGATCTGTGCCAGATCTTCGCGTGCAATCTCCGGGTAGGTAATCTCGCGCCCGCGGAAGCGGATGCGCACCTTAACCTTCATCCCATCCAGCAGCCAGCGGCGCGCGTCGCGCAACTTAAAGGCGCGGTGGTGATCAGTCGTCTTGGGGCGCAGCCGGATTTCTTTGACCTCGATCTTGGTCTGGGCGCGCCGCGCCTCACGTTCTTTCTTGGCTTTCTCGTAGAGGAACTTTCCAAAATTCAGCACACGGCAAACGGGCGGGTCGGCGTTGGGCGAGACTTCAACCAGGTCTAGGTTGGCCTCGCGGGCGATGCGCAGCGCCTCTTGAGTCGTAACCACCCCTACGTTGGCCCCGTCCGGCCCGATCAGGCGAACCTGGCGAACCCGGATGGCTTCGTTGATTCGGAATTCCGATGCGCTGATGGGTGTTCCTCCTCCTGAGCCGCGCCTCCGAACGGGTCGGGACGAGCGCGGGCGCAGTTTACCACAGATGAGAACCGGGCGTCAACCAAAACGCCTATTCGGTGGCGGGTTCAGCCTCAGGACCGGTGCGTGAAATGATGGTCACCTTGCGGTGAGCGCCGGTTCCGACGCTCTCGGTATACACCTGGTCGTGAGCGCGGAGTTCGAGATGGACGATGCGTCGGTCGGCGGCGGTCATCGGTTCGAGGGCCACGGTGCGCCCATGTTCCATCACCTGCAGCGCGGCGCGGCGGGCCATGCGGCGCAGTTGCTGTTCGCGGCGTTCGCGGAAGCCCTCGGCGTCGACCACCACCGGGAGCGGGTGGCCCAGTTCGCGGGCCACGATCAGGCGAGTGATGTACTGCAGGGCAGCCAGGCCGTCGCCGCGCTGGGCGGTGAGCGCGCCCAGGTGTTCGCCGTGCACATCCACCCAGGCGTGGCGCGGCTCGTCGGGCCTTTCCGGCTCCACCCAACGCATGCTGATGCGCCCGTGCAGCCCCATGCGGGTGAGCAGTTCCTCGACCACGGTGTGCACCATCTCTAGTTCCGCATCGCCCGAGTCGCCCTCTGCCGCGCGTACCGTCAGCCGGACGCGCGCCTGCCGCGGGGCTTCGCCTTCGTCGGCGCCGCCCTGGTCGAGCACCGTCACCTCCACCTGCTCGCGGGGCACGCCGAGTTCGGCCACCCCGCGTTCGACGGCCTCGTCGACGGTGGGAGCGATGACTTCCAGGCTGGCTTGTCGCATGAACCCCATCCTTAGCGGCCTACTTGACGGCCTTGACTGCCGGCTTGAGCCCCAGCGCGCGGCGTACATCGACCTTGCCCATCAGAGCGTACTGTGCGATGGCCAGCAGGTTGGAGACGACGAAGTACACCGACAGCCCCGAGGAGAAGGTGAGCGCAAAGTAACCCAGCAGCACCGGCATGTAGAGATTCATCATGCGCGTCATCTGAGAACTCTGCGGGTCGGCGGTGGGCGGCGTGATGAGCTTTTGCGAGAACCAGGTGGTGATCAACACCAAGATGGCCAGCACGGGAATGCCGAAGGTGGGCAGGAAGGGAAGGAACAGCCGTTCCGGCTGAGCCAGGTTCATCCACAAGAAATGATTGTCGATCGGAATCAGGCTGGTAGCATTGGGGAAGAATTCGTAGATGTGCCGGGTCAGGTCGATCAGTTGCAGCGGTGAGGCACCCAGGGTGCGCATGATGGCCTGATACAGGCCGATCAGGATCGGCAGCTGGACGAGCGTCGGCAGGCACCCGCCCAGCGGGTTGGCGCCCGCTTCCTTGTACATGCGCATCTGCTCGCTGGCCAGCTTCTCACGATCCTTGGCGTACTTCTTCTGAACGTCCTGCCACTCTTTCGACTGCATCAGCTTCTGCTGCTTCTGCGTGCTCTTCTGCTGTTGATAGGTCAGCGGAAAAGTCAGCACCCGAATCAGCACGGTGAACATGATGATCGCCAGCGCGAAGTTGTGCCCCAGCAATTGATACAGGAACAGCAGGGCATTGATCATCGGGTCGAGAATGAATGTGTTCCACATGGGAGGTCACCTGGCTCTGCTTACTTGGGCGGGATGAAGCCCCACAACTTGGCACCGTTCTGCGGATCGAGCGCGACTAGCGGCGACTCACTCTCCAGCACGGTAAAGAGCAGCTTGCCGCCGGCCAACAGCGGGTCGCCATACAGCTTGCCGCCCACGGTCTGCTGCCAACGGATGGTGCCGTCGGCGGCGTCGAGCGCGTAGGCAGTGCCGGCCTCGGTGCCGATATAGATGAGGCCAGCCTGCGCGAAGGGCGTGGCGCGCACCGGGCTGTCGAGCCGCACCTGCCACAGCGTGCGGCCGCTGGCTAGCTCCACTGCTTGCAGCCCGCCGGACAAATCGCCAAAGATCGCGCTCTCCCCCACGATAACGGGCGCGCCCCACACCCAACCCTTGGCCTGGGTGGTCCACACCTCGCGCCCGTGCGCGGCGTCGAGGGCCACCACCCGTCCGTCAAACGTCCCGATCAGAACGAGGTCGTTGACCACGGCCGGCCCGCCGGCCAATGCGGCGCCCAGGTCGCGCGACCAGACAAGCTGGCCATCCGCCGCGCGGACGGTGTACAGGTTGTGGTCGAGCGAGGCCACGTAGAGCAGCTCGCCCTGCGGGACGGGGGCACTCCAAATGGCATGCGTGGCGCTGAAAGTCCAGCGCGTTGCGCCGTCGGCCGCATTGAGCGCATACAGGGTTCCGTTGCCGTCCGGGGCGAAGAGGCTCTCCCCGAGAGACAGCGCGGGAGCAACGAAGGGCTCGCGGCCCGGGGCTACTTTCCACACGACGGTTCCGCTCGTAGCGTCGACCAGATGGACCGCCTTGTCGGAGCTGGTCAGCGCCAGCCGGCCGTCGGAAGTGAGCGCCGGGTTGCTGTAAAAGGTCGTCCCGGCGGCCGCCTTGTCCGGGTATCGCCAGCGCAGCGTGCCGTTCTGCAGATCGATGGCAAAAGTGTACTGCCCATCCGCCAGATAGGCGGTGGTGGCGGAGGCCGAAAGGCCGGGCCACGAGGTGCTCGGCAGCGCGCCGGAACATGCGCTGAGAAGCACGGCCAGCGCCAGGCTGGCCAGCACCAGCCCGGCGCGCTTCTTGCCAGTTCGCGGGAAGGGATGCTCGAATGCATGGGTGAGATGGGCGATGCGAAGCACGCTAGTCGTCTCCGTGAATCCTTCTCCCCTCGTCAGGGAACCGGGTCGTACCCGCCCGGGTTGAACGGTTGGCAACGCAACACACGCCAGGCTGCCATCGCGCCGCCTTTGAGCAGGCCGTACTTCGCCACCGCCTGATAGCCGTAGTGCGAACAGGTGGGATAGAAGCGGCACGTGTCCACCGGGATGAGGCGCGAAAAAGTCATCTGATAGGCTCGCAGGAGCGCAAGCACGCCCAGCCGCGGCAGGTTGCCTGCGCTCAATGGAATCGAGCGCAGCGGCGGATCAGTCGCGATCGGGTGTTCCACTCTGTCCATTGTCCGTCATCAGGCATCCGGCTCGATGCAGTAGCACTCGCAGTGCAGCGCACACCTCGGCCCACGGCGCCTCAAGCAACGGGCGGCGGGCAGTGATCACCAGGTCGACCCCCGGCCGCAGCGCGGGCAGCAGCGGATGCAATGCCGCACGCAAGCGCCGCCGGGCACGATTGCGGTTGACGGCCGTGCCCACGGCGCGGCTGGCTGTGACACCGATACGGAACGAGACCTCAGCGTTGGGGGCGACAACAACAACCATCAGCGGGTGGGCGTGAGATGTGCCACGTCGCCTCACCCGCTGGAACTCGCTTGCCCGTTGCAGGCGAAACCTTCGCTGCATCCATTCCAGCCGAGGCACCGCCGGCGGGTTGCGCCGCAGGTCACCCCGTCTGATCCCTCGTCCATCCGCCGTGACGTGCTGTGGGGGTGGCGCCGTGGCCGCAATCGTGCGGCCCAGGGCGCTGCCGGTTACGCGTTCCAGTTGACCTTCTTGACGTGTGTGCGCTGCACCGCCAGGCGCAGGCGGCCCTTGGCACGCCGCGAGGCGAGAACCTTGCGCCCGCCGCGCGTGGCCATGCGCGCGCGAAAGCCGTGTACGCGCGCGCGTCGCCGAATCTTGGGCTGATAAGTACGCTTGGGCATCCGAGATTCCTTCCGACCCAATCAGAATTGGAGGCTGATTATACCAGCCGCCGCGCCGGGCGGTCAACCGCGACGAACTTCAACGCAACGCAAGTTGGGGAATCGAGGTTCCCTGCAATGACGCCTCGGTGTGCTTGTCAGGCCTCTCTAACCCTTTATCCAACCTTGTGGGTCCCTCCCGCCCAGGGGTCGAACAGCGGCGGCACCCCCGGCTGTGCTGAGGCCTCCGTTGACGCCCGAAATTCGGAGTGCTAGAATGCGATCCGTCGCGTTTCACGGGCGCCTGTAAAACGGCTCATCCCCCGCCCTACCAACGCGACCTCACCTTGTTAGGACGGCACCTAATTGGAGGCGGGCATGAGTCCATTGCGCACGGTCATAACCGGCAGCGTGCGCTATCGCGGTCGGGAGGGGCAGCTAGCCTTCATCCTTCACCGCCTCAGCGGGCTGGGCACGCTGCTCTTCCTCGCCCTGCACATCCTCGACACCTCGACCGTGTACTTCTTCCCCGCTCTGTACAAAGAAGCCCTCGCGCTCTATCGCCACCCGCTCTTCATGCTGGGGGAAATCTTCCTGGTGGCGGCTGTGATCTATCACGGAACCAATGGTCTGCGCATCGCCCTCTTCGACTTGTTCCCCCGGTTATGGCGCGCAGAGCGCGAGAAGCCATCGGTCTACACCACCCTGGCGGTGACCGTGGTCTTGTGGCTGCCCGCAGCCTTCATCATGGGGCGTAGCCTGATCGGCCACACCTTCCTGGGGTGGGAGTAGGAGATGGCGATGACCACACTCAATCCAACCTCGCGGGTCGTTTCCCCGCCGCCGCGTTCGCTCGACGGGCGCATCTGGCTGCTGATGCGCTACAGCGGCATCGCGCTCATCCCGTTGGCATGGATTCACGTGCTTATTCAGGATGTGCTGGTAGGCGTGCACCGCATCGACCTGGACTATGTCGCCCTGCGCTGGGCCACGCTTGGCTGGCGAGTCTACGATATGGCGCTGCTGGGCTTCGCGTTCGCGCACGGCATGAACGGGCTGCGCCAGGTGCTGGAGGACTACATTACCCGCGACCGGCCGCGGCGGCTCGTGCGCTGGGGGCTCTTCGCCGCGTGGCTGGTCATCACGGCCATTGGGGCAGCCGCTATCGTCGGCGGCGTTGGGCGCGGGGCTGGAGAGGTGGGCGGTTCATGACACACCACCACCAATTCGACGCGGTGATCGTGGGCGCTGGCGGTGCAGGGCTGATGGCGGCGCTGCAGGCCGCCCGCCTGACGAACGTCGCGGTCATCTCCAAGATGTACCCCACCCGCTCGCATACCGGCACCGCCCAGGGCGGCATCGCCGCACCGCTGGGCAACATGGAAGAAGACCACTGGGAATGGTACATGTACGACACCGTCAAGGGCGGCGACTACCTGGTGGACCAGGACGCGGCCGAGATCCTGGCCCGCGAATCGGTCGAGGCCATCTACGAACTCGAACACATGGGCCTGCCCTTCGACCGCACCCAGGAGGGGCGCATCGAGCAGCGCCGCTTCGGCGGGCACACGCGCGAATACGGCAAGGGTCCGGTGATGCGCTCGTGCAAGAGCGCCGACCGCACCGGCCATATGATTCTGCAGACGCTCTATCAGAACTGCATCAAACACAATGTGCGCTTCTTCGATGAGTTCTTTGTGGCCGACGTGCTGGTGCACGAGGGTGTGGCGCGCGGCGTGGTGGCGGTGGAGATCGCCACCGGCGAGTTGCACCTCTTTCATGCCAAGGCCGTACTCCTGGCGAGCGGGGGGTTCGGGCGCATGTTCGCCGTCACCTCCAATGCCCACTCGCTGACCGGCGAGCCAGTGGCTGCGCTCTATCGGCGCGGGCTGCCGCTGGAGGATATGGAGTTCTTCCAGTTCCACCCGACCGGCATCTACAAGATGGGCATCCTGTTATCCGAGGCGGCGCGGGGCGAAGGCGGCGTGCTGCTGAACGGCCGCGGCGAGCGCTTCCTCGAGAACTACGCGCCCACGCTCATGGACCTAGCCCCGCGCGATATGCTCTCGCGCTTCATCTATCAAGAGGTTGCGGCCGGGCGCGGCGTGGACGGCAAGGACTACGTCCACCTCGACATCCGCCCGGAGACGATCAACCGCTACGGGAGCGCGCCCGGCGGGCGCACGGTAACGGCGGCCGAGCTCGAAGAGAAACTGCCCGACATTATCGAAATGATGCGCGTCTACATGGGCGTCGAGCCGATGCGCGAGCCGGTGCCCATCCAGCCCACCGCGCACTATGCCATGGGCGGCATTCCCACCGATAACGACGGACGGGTTCTTGCCGGACCGACGCGCACAGTGAGCGGGTTGTATGCGGCCGGCGAGTGCGCCTGCGTCTCGGTCCACGGCGCCAACCGCCTGGGCACCAATTCCTTGGTCGACCTGGTGGTCTTCGGCCGGCGCGGCGGTAAGGCGCTTGGAGAATTCTGCCGGCGCGCCGATTACGCCCCGCTGCCTCCGCGGGCCGAAGCCGAGGCCCAGGGTGCGCTCGATGAATTGCGGGCGAGCCGCGGTGGAGAGCGGGTTGCCACACTGCGCAGCGAGTTGCAGCGCGTGATGATGGACAAGGTGGGTGTCTTCCGCAAGGCCGCCGGCATGCGCGAGGCGCTGTCTGCCGTCCGGGGGTTGAAGGAGCGTTACACCCAGATCGGCCTGGACGACCGCGGGGCGGCCTTCAACACCGACCTGCTCGAGGCGTTTGAACTCGGCGCGCTGCTTGATCTGGCGGAGGTCACAGCCGCCTCGGCTCTCCAGCGCACTGAAAGCCGCGGCGCGCACTACCGCGACGATTTTCCCGAACGCGACGACACCCACTGGCTGAAGCACACTTTCGCCTATCGCAGCGAGGGGGGCGACGTGCGCCCCACGCGCGGCGAGGTGCGCTTCGAGACCAAGCCGGTGGTGGTCACGCGTTTCGAGCCCAAGCCGCGCACGTACTGATCGGTCGCGGTGGAGAGGGAACGAATGGCGAAGGTCACACTCAAGATCAAGCGCTTCGACCCCCAGCGCGAACCTGCCTCCTGGTGGTCGGAGCACGCCCTGGAGGCCGAGCCGACGGAGAGGGTGCTCGACCTCTTGAACCGGGTCAAATGGGAACAGGATGGCACGCTCAGCTTCCGCCGCTCGTGCGGGCACGGCATTTGCGGGAGCGACTCGATGCGCATCGACGGCGCCAACCGGCTGGCGTGCAAGACCCTGGTATCGGAGCTGGGCTCCACCATCACCATCGAACCGCTGCTCGGCATGCGCGTGCAGAGGGACCTGATCGTTGATCTGGAACCCTTCTTCGCGGCCTACCGCACGGTGAAGCCGTACTTCATCAGTGATGCACCGCCGCCGCCGGATGGACGCGAACGGCTGCAGACGCCGGCCCAGCGCCTGCGCTTCGACGATACGACCAAGTGCATCCTGTGTGCGTGCTGCACCGCCTCCTGCCCATCCTTCTGGGCGAGCAGCGAGTACATCGGGCCGGCCAGCATCGTCCAGGCCCACCGCTTCATCTTCGACTCGCGTGACGAAGGCGCGGGCGAGCGGCTGCAGGTGGCGGGAGAGACCATGGGCGTGTGGCGCTGCCACACGGCTTTCAACTGCACTCTGGCCTGCCCGCGCGGGATCAACATCACACAAGCCATTGGCGAGGTGAAGCGCGCCCTGGCCACCGGGCGAGTCGAATAGACATGCCGCGCGCCCTTGAGTGAGGGCGCGCGATGTTTTGGGAGGTGTGAAATGTCGGTGCTTTCGAACTGGGGCGAGATCTTGCGCACGGCCAACCTTTCGCCCGAAAAACACATGGACACCGTCTCGCGCTGGCTGATCATTACCCGCGCCGCGGTATTTACGATGACCCTGACCTCCGGATTGATCGGCGGCTTGCTGGCGGCCGCCTATGCTCCGGCCGTACGCTGGGATCTGTTGCTTCTGGCAGTGGCCGGGTTGGTGCTGGCGCACGCCGCCAACAATATGATCAACGACTACTTCGATCTGGAGGGCGGCGTCGACACGAGCGAGTATGCGCGCGCGCTGTATGCCCCGCACCCGATCCTCGGCGGGTTGATCTCCAAGGCCGGGCTGCGCCGCGCGATCTTCCTGGTCAATGCGGTGGATGCCGCGCTGATGGTGTACCTGATCTGGATGCGCGGCTGGCCGGTGCTGCTATTCGCCCTGGCCGGGTTGTTCATCAGCGTCTTCTACGTCGCCCCGCCTATTCGCCTCAAGCACATCGGCCTGGGTGAGTTGGGCGTGCTCCTGGTGTGGGGGCCGCTGATGATCGGCGGCGTGTATTACGTGGCGGCAGGCGAGGTGCCCTCCTGGGTGTGGGGCGCCGCCCTGCCCTATGCGCTGCTCACGACCACCGTGCTGATCGGCAAGCACGTCGACAAGCTCGATCAGGACAAAGCGCGCGGCATCCGCACGCTGCCGGTGCTGCTCGGGGGCGGCGTTTCGCGCGCGTTGAACGTGGCGCTGATGGTCTTGTTCTATGCGCTGGTGGTGGGGCTGGTGCTCCTGCGTTGGGCCAGCCCGTGGATCCTGCTTTCGTTCCTTGCCCTCGGGCGGTTGGTGCGGGTCATGCGCATCTACCGCGAGCCCAAACCTGCGGTGCCGCCGCCGGATTACCCGGTCTGGCCGTTGTGGTACGTCTCGGCCGCCTTCTGGCACAACAAACTGGCCGGGGCTCTGTTCGTGCTGGGGCTGATCGCGCAGCTCATCCTGCCGTTGAAGTTCTAGGAGCTTGCGAAGAAAGGGACGCGCGGCGCTCACCCCCACCCCTTGCCCCTCCGCCGGAATGCATGAATCTCGTTGAGGAGAAGTCAATCCGGGGGAGGGGCGAAGTATCCCCAAAGGAGACGGGGGCCGAAGGCCCCCGTCTCCTTATTTTCCTCACCCCCTCTCCGCCACTCCACGGGCTGTCGAAGCCAGCCTCCCCGCGGAGAGGGGGCAGGGGGTGAGGTGGAGCACTTTTCCGTGACCCGCTAAACGCAGTGAGATGTGATGCGGCGAAGGCAAAATAACCGGGCCGCCCCATTGGGG
>MGOA01000027.1 GCA_001796965.1 Chloroflexi bacterium RBG_16_64_43 | reverse complement strand
TTCTTCGCGGGCAGCAAGAACCCGAACGCGCGCGGCCTTTCGCGAAAGCACATATTCGAATCGATCCACGCCTCACTCAAGCGGCTGGGCACCGAATACGTCGATCTGTACTTCTGCCATCGTTTCGACGCCGAGACGCCGGTGGAAGAGACGGTGCGTGTCATGAGCGATCTGGTGCGCCAGGGCAAGGTGATGTACTGGGGCACCAGCGAATGGACCGGAACACAGATCGCCTCGGCCCACGCCCTGGGTCGCGAGATCGGCGGCGTTCCGCCCACGATGGAACAGCCACAATACAACCTGTACCGCCGCGCGCGGGTCGAGCGCGAACTCACCTGGGTGTGCGAAACCCTAGGCATCGGGCTCACCACATGGAGTCCGCTGGCCTTTGGCCTGCTCACCGGCAAGTACAACGACGGCATCCCGCAGGGCTCGCGCGCCACGTTGCAGGGTTATGAATGGCTGCGCGAGGAAACGTTGACCGAAGAGCGCCTGACCAAGGCGCGCGCGTTTACTGCGCTGGCGCGCGAGCTGGGGTTCTCGCCGGCACAACTCGCGATTGCCTGGTGCCTGCGCACGCCGACCGTAAGCAGCGTCATCACCGGCGCCTCACGCGTCGAGCAGGTGCACGAGAACTTGGGCGCAGCCGAGCTCGTGCCGCAGCTCACGCCGGAGCTGCTGACGCACCTGGAAGGCATCTTCGGCCCGGAGAAATCGGATTGAGGCAAGGCCCATGAGGCGGGAGGGGTCATGACCCACATCCTGGTGACCAACGACGACGGCATAACCTCGCCCGGACTACTGGCGCTGGCGCAGGCGCTGCGCCCCCTGGGCGAGATATCGGTGCTCGCGCCCGATCACAACTGGTCCGCCAGCGGCCACGTCAAGACGCTGCACAAACCGCTGCGCGTGAGGCATGTGCATCTGGAGGATGGCACGCCGGCGCTATCCTCCGACGGCGCGCCCTCCGATTGCGTTGCACTGGCGATGCTGGGCATCATCCCGGAGAAGATCGACCTGCTGGTTTCGGGAATCAACGCCGGCATGAATGTCGGTCACGACCTGACCTATTCAGGAACGGTCACCGCCGCCATGGAAGCCGTGATCTTCGGAGTGCCGGCGGTGGCGGTCTCGCTCGATCTGCCTGAAGACCAGACCGAACCGTGTGACTACACGCCGGCGGCGCGCATGGCGGAGCGCGTCGCGCGCCAGGTGCTGGCCCACGGCCTGCCCAAAGACACGCTGCTCAATCTCAATCTCCCCTGCCTGCCCTACGAGAAGCTGCGCGGCGTGCGCATCACGCGCCAGGGATTGCGCGTCTACCGCGACGAACTGGTGCGGCGCCTCGACCCGCGCGGCAAACCTTACTACTGGATCGGCGGCCCGCCGCCCACCGGTATCTCCGAAGAGGGCTCCGACTTCTGGGCGCTTTCGCAGGGCTACGCTTCGGTGACTCCGGTGCATCTGGATCTCACCGCGCACGAGTTCATGGATGCCCTCGCTTTGTGGGAGTGGGAGGAGTGAGATGTTGAACTTCAGCCGGGTGTGCTTCATCGGCTCGGGCACGATGGCCGAGGCGATGATCAAGGGCATGCTTGCCCAGCGTCTGGTCGCGCCGGGCGCGGTGATCGCCTCCGGCCCGCGCGCCGAGCGCGGCGCCGAATTGGGCTCGACCTACGGGGTGCAGGTCACCAGCGATAACCTGGCTGCGCTGCAGGGAGCGGATCTGGTTGTGATCTCGGTCAAGCCGCAGGTGCTTCCGGGCGTGCTGACCCAGATCGCTGGCCGCATACCGGAGAAGGCTTTGGTGCTCTCGATCGTCGCCGGCGCGCGCCTGGCGGCCCTGGCCCAAGGCCTCAAACACGCCAGCCTGGTGCGCTCGATGCCCAACACGCCGGCCCAGATCGGGCAAGGCATGACGGTGTGGACCGCATCAGCCGCCGTGAGCCCGGCCCAGCGCGAGCAGGCGCGCGCCGTTTTGGGCGCCCTGGGCGAGGAAGTCTTCGTCGAGGAGGAGGATTACTTGGACATGGCCACGGCCCTCTCGGGCACTGGCCCGGCCTACGTCTTCTTGTTGATGGAAGGGCTGGTCGACGCCGGCGTTCATCTTGGCTTCCCGCGCTACCTGGCGGAGAAGCTCGTGCTGCAGACGGTCAAAGGCTCAGTCGAGTACGCGCTGCACACGCCTCAGCATTTGGCGCGGTTGCGCAACCAGGTCACATCGCCGGGCGGCACCTCGGCCGAGGCGCTCTACTACTTAGAGAAGGCTGGCGTGCGCACCGCGCTCTCACGCGCCGTGTGGGCCGCCTTCCAGCGGTCGGTACAACTCGGCAAGGGCAAGAAGCGCAGCGATATCGAGGAGGACTAGGGCGCAGCCGCGGCACGTGCGAGCATCGTCCCACGCCGCGCTAGGCGCGCCGCTCGCCCGAGGAGGTCTGTCCTTCCACCACGTCGCACTCCCCTCGCCGACTCTTGCGGCCCAGGCGCCAACGCGCTTGGCGTGTCCACCTTGGAGGGACACATGCCCATCCCACAACCCGCCCCCACTCCGTTTGCCGACAAGTCCTTCTGGCTTTCCAGCGCTCCTTACACGCCCAATGCTCCGCTGGCGGGCGACCTGACCGTCGATGTGGCCGTGCTGGGCGGCGGCTACACCGGGCTGGCGACGGCCTACTTCCTCAAGAAGGCCGAACCCTCGCTGCGGGTGGCCCTGCTTGAGAGCGAGGTGATCGGTTTCGGTGCTTCCGGCCGCAACGGCGGCTTCTCCATGACCCTCTTCGGGCTGACCCTGTCGGTGACGGCTTCCTTGTTCGGCAAAGAGAAAGCGCGCCAGGCCCACCATTACATGGAGCAGGCGGTGGAATTGGTGGAGACCCTGGTGCGTGAGCACCAGCTCGAGTGCGACTACGAACGCCCCGGCTTCTTGCGCGTCGCCACCGCGCCGCTTTACGTCAAGCGTATTCACGAAGAAGTGGAACTCGCGCAGCGCCTGGGGCTGGAGGGCATCGAGTGGATCGACGCCGAGACGACGCGCCGCGAGGTGAACAGCCCGCTGTACCTTGGGGCGTGGCGCGAGCCGCGCTGCGGCCTGGTGAACCCGGCCAAGCTGGCCTGGGAATTCAAGCGTCTCATCCTCTCGTTGGGCGTTCAGGTGTTCGAGCACACGCCGGGCACCGCCATCGAACGCCGCGCAGGCGGGCTGCTCATTCACACCCCGCAAGGAACAGTCACGGCCGGCAAGCTCGCCCTGGCCACCAATGCGTACTCGCATCTCATTCCCATGCTGCGTCGCAAGCAAGTTCCCGCCTTCACCCACATCGTGCTCACCGAGCCGCTACGCCCCGAGCATTTCGCTGAGATGGGTTGGCGCGCTCGCCAGGGGATAGAAGACGCGCGCAATTTGGTACACTACTACCGCCTCACCCGGGATAATCGCCTGCTCATGGGCGGGCGGGATGTGAGCCTGACCGTCGGCGGCGATATGGATCGCGACGAGAACCCGGATACTTTCGCCAAACTCGAGGCCGATGTGCGCCAGTTGTTCCCCGTCTTGCGCGACATTCGCTTCACCCACCGCTGGGGCGGGCCGGTCTCGGTGCCGTTGCAGATGATCCCCGCTTTGGGCTACCTGGGCGACGAGCGCGTTGCCTACAGCCTGGGCTGCATGGGGCACGGTGTCTCCCTCACTCACCTCAACGGCTGGACCCTCGCCGACCTGCTGCTTGAAAAGAAGAGCGAGCGCACACAAGCGTTCTTCGTCAACCGGCGCGTCATCCCCTGGCCGCCCGAACCGTTGCGCCTCTTGGCCAGCCTCGGCATTCTCGGATACATGCATGCCGAAGACGCCGTCTACGACCGCGGCATGCACGTGCCCGACGGAGCGTGAATGGCGCCCAGCCTGGGCTATCGCGACGCGGTGCATGCTTTGCGCGAACTCGGCCTCGAGCCGGGCGTGCCGGTGCTGGCGGTAGGTGCTCCCGAGTGGCTGGATGAGGTGCGTGGTGATATCTCCTCGCTCGCCGGCGCGCTCTTAGCCTCGAGCGCGGCCGTACTTTCGCCCGCCTTCACCCTGCAAACGATGGTCACACCGCCCTTCGGGCCGGAGGGCAACGGCATGGCGTACCGCAGCGCCTCCGAGGCCAACGCCGAAGCCGAATTCTTCCGCTCCGACATGCCGGCCCATGCCTCGCTCGGCCCTCTGCCCGATGCACTGCGCCGCGTGAACGGCGCTCGCCGCTCGAACCACCCGATTCTGTCGTTTGTCGGCGTCGGAGCCGACGAACTGCTTGTTCAGCAGTCGCTGACTGATCCATGGGGTCCGATCGCCGAGTTGGCCGTGCGCGGTGGCGAGGCAGTGCTGCTGGGTGCTGACCACACGGCCAACGTGGCGCTGCACCTGGCTGCACAGCGCGCCGGGCGCAAGCAGTTCGTGCGCTGGGCGCTCACTGCCGAGGGGGTGGTCGAGTGCCCGGCCTTCCCCGGATGTTCGCGCGGGTTTGCGGCGATCGCCCCGCGCCTGCGCGGCATCGCGCGCGAGGCCTGGCTGGGCTCGGCCCACTTGCAAGCCATCCCTCTGCGCGACTTGCTGCACACCGCAGCTGCATGGATGCGCCAGGATCCCGCCGCGCTCCTGTGCGATGATCCGACGTGTGCCTTGTGCCAAGCCGTGCGCAGCACCCAGTCGTAGCTGCCCTCGTTTCCGCCGATCGTTTCCGCGTTGCACCCACCACGTACCGATGCTGCACCGCTGCCCATCTTGGCAACCCCTAATCGGGATTCTCTTGAGGAGGGAGCCGCATGCGCACGATCTACGTCGATAAGAACATCCCCAAGATGCTGGCGGTCAAGGCGCTGCGCCCGGTCTGGCCAGGTGTGGCCTTCAGCCCGCTCTCGCCGGCGCGTATGGCCGTGGTCTCCGAACCGCCGCTCCCGGGGCCGAACGGCGTGCGCGTGCGCAACCGCGTGTGCGGCGTTTGCGCCACCGACCTTTCGCTATTCCATGTGCATGCGGACCCCGCCATCGGACCGGCCGCGCTGCCGGGCAACTCGCGCTTCTATCTCGGGCATGAGGTGGTGAGCGAGGTGGTGGAGGTCGGCCCGCTGGTGAAGAAGCTGCACGCCGGGCAACGCGTGATTATGGAGCATCGCGAGACCGGCGCCAGTTGCCGCGAACTGGGGCTCGACCCGATGTGCAGATTCTGTCTAGCCGGGCTGCCCAACGTGTGTGAAAACGCTGCCGGCACAGTGGGTATCGGCGGTGGATGGAGTGACGGCTACACGGCGCATGCCAGCAACCTCTACCCGGTGCCCGAGGACCTGAGCGACGATCAGGCGGCGATGATTGAACCCATGTCGGTGGCCATCCACGGCGTGCTGCGCCGTCCGCCCGGCGCGCACGAGCAGGTGCTCGTCCTGGGCGCCGGCATCATCGGCCTGTTCACGATGCAGGCCGTGCGCGCCTTCCGCCCGCGAGCGCGGGTCACCGCGCTCGCGCGCTACCCGTACCAGGGCCAGGCCGCGCGGCACTCAGGCGCCGATGCGGTGGTGACCGGCGGCGAAGTGTATGCCCAGATGGCCCGCATAACCGGCGGGCGCGCCTACACCGCGCCGCTCAATCGCGGCATGCTGAAGGGCGGGTTCGACGTGGTCTACGATTGCGTGGGCAGTGCCGTCTCGATCACCGATGCATTGCGCTGGACGCGCGCGCGCGGCACCGTGGTGTTGGTGGGCATCGACCTCTCGCTGCTGCGGGTGGACCTCAACCCGATCTGGTATCAGGAGGTGGATCTGATCGGCTCGAAGACCCACGCCACCAGCGAGTGGCAGGGCAAGCGCCAGCACGATTTCGATTGGGCCATCCAGCTCCAGCGCAGCGGGCGCATGCGGATTGAGGACCTGATCACCCATCGCTTCCCGCTGGCGGAGTATCGCCAGGCCATTCGCACCGCAACCGACAAGCGCCGCTCGCAGGCGATCAAGGTGGTGTTCGATTTGTA
>MGOA01000026.1:4284-5410 GCA_001796965.1 Chloroflexi bacterium RBG_16_64_43 | reverse complement strand
GTCGGGGGCCTTCGCGTACTACTGTACCGTCCCCGGTCATCGTGCGGCCGGGATGGAGGGCATGTTCATTGTGGGCGAGGGCGGCGGGACGGCGGGGGAGGAGCCCCAGGCCATCAGCCTCGTGCGTGACCCGGCCGACCTGCCTGCGCCAACCGGTGCGCGAGGCGCACAATCGCTGCGCCTCGATCTTGAGACTGTCGAGCTGATCGGACGCCTCGCCGATGGGGCCACCTATTCGTTCTGGACTTTCAACGGCAAAGTGCCCGGCCCATTCGTGCGCGTGCGCCTGGGCGATACCGTAGAGGTTCATCTCAAGAATGCCTCTAGCAGCACGATGTTGCATTCGGTCGACTTCCACGCGGTGACCGGGCCGGGCGGCGGGGCGGTGGCCACCCAGACTCAGCCCGGAGGCGAAACCAGCTTCACCTTCAAGGCGCTCAATGCGGGGCTGTACGTCTACCACTGCGCCACGCCGATGGTGGCGCATCACATTGCCAACGGCATGTATGGGCTCATCCTGGTCGAGCCGCCGGGCGGGCTGCCCGCCGTGGACCGAGAGTACTACGTGATGCAGGGCGACTTCTATACAGCGGAGCCCTTCGGCAGCAAAGGCCTCCTGACTTTTTCTACCGAGAAGCTGCTGGATGAGGCGCCCGAGTATTACCTGCTCAACGGTGCGGTGGGCGGGCTCACGACCGAATACCCGCTGAAGGCGAGCGTGGGCGAGACCGTGCGAATCTTCTTCGGCGTGGGCGGGCCGAACAAAGTCTCGTCGTTCCACGTGATCGGCGAGATCTTCGATCGCGTGTACGACCAGGCCTCGCTCACCGCCAAGCCGCTCACCGACGTTCAGACCACGCTCGTGCCGCCGGGCGGCGCGACCATGGTGGAATTCAAGGTGCAGGTGCCGGGTAGGTTCCTGCTGGTGGATCACGCCCTCTCGCGCCTGGAACGAGGACTGCTCGGCTTCCTGCTGGTTGACGGGCCGGAAGCGCCGGATGTGTTCCACGGGGCGGCGACAGCAGGCAGCGGACACTGAGCAGATTGCGAGCCGAGCGAAACGATGGGGAGGCAATCGCCCAACATCTCCACCGTCATGGCGAGGAGTGCTGCGCCGAAACGCGGC
>MGOA01000026.1:1856-4260 GCA_001796965.1 Chloroflexi bacterium RBG_16_64_43 | reverse complement strand
TCTCGGTCACAATGGGCAGTACCACCTCTTGCTCCTGCAGCCTGCGACCTATCGCAGGTCGAGATTCCTCGGGGGCTGCGCCCCCTCGGAATGACGGGGAAGCCTACCGTCATTGCGAGGAGTGTTGCGTCACGCAGTGGCGCGACACGACGTGGCAATCTCGGTCACAACGGGCAGCACCACCTCTTGCTCCTGCAGCCTGCCACCTATCGCAGGTCGAGATTCCTCGGGGGCTGGGCCCCCTCGGAATGACCGGATGGGAGTCGCAGGTCGAGAGTCCTCGGGCCCTGCCCCTCGGAATGACAGAAGGGTTGCGTCGCATTGGCTAGAACGAGGAGGCCGAGGTTCTTGTTGGGGCACGCCATGGCGTGCCCCTCATGCTTCGCTGAGCAAGATCTCGCTGAACACTTACCTCTCGGGTCGACACCGGAGGCGCCTCTCTGACCGAGCGATTGAGGGTATGATGCGCTTGGTTGTCCGCAATGTCCGACGGAGGGGAGACCCATGGCGCTCGAGCGTGATCCTCACGGAAACGAAACCAAGTTCCTGCATCTGTCCGGTGGCCTCTCGGGTGCGCGTGTGCTTGAGGTGGGTTGTGGGGAAGGGCGGTTGACCTGGCGCTATGCGTATGGCACCCGATCCACTGTGGCCATCGATCCAGACCTTGAGCCCTTGAGCACGGCGCGCGATGCGTGCCCTGCGGAATGGCGCACGCGGCTGCACTTCGTGCAGGCCGACGCCGAGCATCTGCCGTTGCGCCGATCGCTATTCGATCGCGCGATTCTGGCATGGTCGCTGTGATGAATCCGCCACGAGGGCATGGTCCATGCCCTGGAGCGAATTAGAGGGGCGCTCACACCCAACGGCGTGCTGGTCGACGTGCGTCCGGTCGCGGCACGTTGGCCGCTCGACATCGTGACGACAGGGAGGGCGCAGAGTGCGGGAAGAGTCGACGACTCGCCCGGCCGAGTGGACGATCGTGCGGCCGATCGAGCGCTGCGCACGATGGAGCGCCGTGGGCTGTTCCGCCGCATCGACCAGGTCACCTTCCCCTTTGCCTACCTGTGGGATTCCGTGGACGAGATGAGCGACTACATCGCCGCCAACTGGGAGGGGAGTATCGTCCTTCCAGAGCGGCTGCTTGCCCGCGCTCGAAAGCTGGAGCGCGAGGCTCGCGGCGAGCGGCGCGTGCGCATTACAATGCGCGTGATCATTCGCACTTACGCCCGGAAGGACGAACCGCGGGGCGCGTGAGAGCGAATAGCAGTTGTGCTAGGCACGTGGAATGCAGCGCGGGCGCATGTTGCGCCCGCGCAGTTGGTTGCCCCTCAGATGCTGCAGGAGAGCCAATTGAGATACTCGGAGATGTAACCGAAGAAACCGGCAACGTGCTGGCGCCTAGCTTATCCCTCTGGCAATCACGCAGCCATAGGTCGGTGTCTCGGCCGGTTCGGGCGAACCGCCAGCCAGGACGGCCGTGACCGCATCTGCGAGAAAGTGGCGAGTGGGCTCGGAGCGTCTCATCGTGCCGTCGTCTACCGCGCCACGGTAGCGCAGGCAGCCCTCACCGTCGATCACCATCGCCTGCGGCGTGGTTGTCCCCCCAAGCCGATCAACCACTTGCCCACCCTCATCCACAAGCAACGGTTCGATGCTGTGCGCTCGCGCCGCGTTCCGCAGCACTTCGCGCGGCTCATTGGCGTTTGGGGCCACGAACAGCAGGCTGACAACCGCCGGCCATCCCCGCTGAAGAGCTGCCAGTCGCGGCTCGACCAAGCGCACCGCCGGGCATTCCGCGGACCACAGGATGATCACCTTGACACGGCCATCAGCGGCGGCGAGCAGATGCGGCGCGCCGTGCAGATCGCTGAGTTCGAGATCGGGCAGCCTTTCGCCTACGGCAACCATCGTGGCAAGTAGGCCCCCACCGCAAGCTGACGCGGATTCTCGCCGGCGGCCGTGGTCACCCACACCTCCGGTGGCAGCGAGACGTGAGTCTGGTCGAAGCGCATAAAGAGCAGAAGTGAGCCGTCTGGGCTCCAGCGAATCGAAGAGGCGTTGAAAGCCGGGGCGAAGGTAAGCTGCCGTGCCTGCCTCCCGTCGAGATCCATCACCCACAATTGGCGCCCGGGCGACCAGTGTTCAGCGTCGAGATACTTGCGCCCAAACGCCAGGTGGTCGCCGTCCGGCGAAATGGCCACGTTGGCATCCTCCACCAACGGCGAACTCGAAAGATCGGTGCTCTCATTCGTGGCCAGGGTGACATAGATCAAGTGACTGTAGAACTGCTCGATTGCGTCGCTGTGCACGTCAAGGGCGGGTGTGGCTAGGGCCAAGGGCGCGCTCTGGAGGGTGGGCGTCGCTGTCAGATGCTCGTCGACGATGCGAATCTCCGGGAAGACCA
>MGOA01000026.1:660-1834 GCA_001796965.1 Chloroflexi bacterium RBG_16_64_43 | reverse complement strand
CGGCGTCCACACCCCGACTTCGCCCGAGGCATTCGGCACATAGGTCTTGCCGCCGCGTAGATCGTCGACGACAGTGGTCTCTTGGTCGCCATCATAGTAAGCCAGCCAGCCCTGCGGACCCCATACCGGGCCGCGAGTGGCATGTGCGGCGTCGCCTATCGGACGCGCGCTTCCATCCTCCAGGTCGAGGGTCCATACCCGCGGGCGCTGTGCGCTGACGATGCCACCCACGCTTGGCGCAAGCCCTGCCCGGTCGTAGGCCAGTTGGCGACCGTCCGTCGCGATGGCCGGGTTGCGGCACTGGTCTCCTTCACAATCGAGCAGCTTGTAGGGTGCGGACCCATCCAGCGCGAGGTACCACAGGTCCGATTGTGTATCCGAGGCGCCGACGCTGTACACGAGGAAGGTGCCGCCTGGGCTGACATCGTATTCGAGGATCGGCAGCGTGCTCTCGACGAGGGCGCGGCCAGGTTCGCCCTCCAGCGGTTGGACCACGATTTCGTATGTCTCGGTTGTATGTTGCAGATACAGCACACGCAGACCCGCAGTTGAGAACCGCCACTGGTACGACCGCAGGAGGGGCAAGCCGTTTCGCGAGCGCGCACCAAGGTCGAGCGCGATGCGGACTTCGCTGCCCGTCGGCCACGGGGCAGCGGGCACAAGGCGAAGCGTGGTTCCTTCCCAATGGGCGGAGGTGATCCGCTCCGGGGACAGGTGGAGGTGTGCACTCACGCTGTCTTCGTCCATGGGAACCGAAAAGCGAATGGTGATTGGGGCGAGGGCGCCCGCTGCCTCGTCGGCTCGTGGACGAATCGCCACGACGCGCGGCGCGAGCAGCAACGAGATCGCGGCGAAGCCGGCCGCAAACCCGATCAGGCCGAGCACCAGCGGCGGCAGGCCGCGCTCACGATGGAAGCGAATGCCTCGTCGGAAAACCATGCATACCTCGGAAGGCCATTATAACCACCGCCCTCCGTCATTCCGAGCGGCCAGCGGCCGCGAGGAATCTCGACCGGCGACTCCCCTCCCCGTCATTCCGAGGGGCAGGCCCCGAGGAATCTCGACATGTGATCGGAGAGAAGCTGCAGGAGCAAGAAGTGGTGTCGCCCATTGTGACCGAGATTGCCACGTCGTGTCGCGCCCCTGCGTGGCGCAACACTCCTCGCAATGACGG
>MGOA01000026.1:0-639 GCA_001796965.1 Chloroflexi bacterium RBG_16_64_43 | reverse complement strand
CTCCGCCTCGTGAAAGCGGATGGAGAGATCTTCCCACGAAGGATTCAGCGACTCAACTAATGCCACCTTCTTGGCTCGCGACCATCCCTTGATTTGTTTCTCGCGGGTTATTGCGCTCAAGATGCTGGGGGTGGACTCAAAGTAGACAAGTCGCGTGATGTTGTACTTCGAAGCGAAGCCCGGGTGGACTCGCAGTTTGTGTTCGAGGGTGCGGCGGGCAAGATCGCTTGTGACACCGGTATACAGCGTCTTGGACCGGCTGGCCATGATGTAGACGAAAAACTGTCTTGGCCTTCTGGCCATGTAGAAGTCCCCCTTGCTTGGCTCAATGCCTGCTTCTCTTGCAGGATACCACTCCAGCCCCGCCGTGTTGAGGGACCGCCCCGCATGCACAGGACGTCGCTGTCATTGGCGCCGGGATTGCCACGTCGTGCAGGGACGCGCCGCGTCCCGGCACTCCTCGCAATGACGATCGCGCCCTCCGTCATTCCGAGGGGCCAGCGGCCGCGAGGAATCTCGGCCCGCGACTCCCCTCCCCGTCATTCCGAGGGGAAAGCCCCGAGGAATCTCGACCTGCGATGGGTGGGAGGCTGCAGATGCAATGCGAGAGTCGCCCATTGTGACCGAGATTGCCACGTC
>MGOA01000025.1 GCA_001796965.1 Chloroflexi bacterium RBG_16_64_43 | reverse complement strand
GGGGCTGGGGAGCGAAGCTCCCCAGCCCACAGAAGCCCACTCCCCACTCGCCGTGTGCAAACAGACCGCCGTTGCTCCCGGAATATGTCCAGAGGATTAAGGCGGGAGTTGGCGGCGGGGTCGGTGGCGCGTTCGCTTGAAGGGCGGAGACTTGCCCCGCCCCCCTAGCCCCTCCCACTTCCAGGAGAGCGAGTACTCCTCTTAGCGCTCGTCGTCCCCTCGCGCTTGAGGCGAGGATCAAGGGCTTCGCTGCTTCGTGGCTTCCAACCGAGGTCAGTTGAGAAAGACAATCACGAGCACGCAGGCGCCTCGCCCATGCGTGTTCGAGGCGGGGACGCAGGAATAGCAGCTGGTGCATCACTTGGCGCGAACGGTGCGAGTGGATTCCCGCCTGGATCGCGCGGGAATGGCGATCATGAACCTTAAGGCGCGTCGTCCCCGCGATTGCAGGGACGACGATTGATTGAAGGCCAAGGGAGGCGCCGAGAATTCGGGAAGGTCCAGTGTCCGGCGGGAGTCCCTCTCACATTCGCCCGGGATCCGAAACGGCGAACTCAGCGAGCCCGACTCATGGTGCAGGGGTGGGGGTCACCGTCGCGCAGTAGTCGGCTGCAAGCCAACCTTCGTGCCCCTGCGCGTCGCGCACGAGCACCCACAGCCGGTTGTTGGCTTCTGTCGGCGCACCCAGGATCTGGATCAGAGCTCCTTCCAAAAGGGAGCCGATCGCCTCCCCATCGGGAGCGCTGCGCAGGAAGGCCCCCTTCCCTTCGGTGCGCCACACGATGGCCACGACCGGCAACAATGTCGGCGTCGACGTCGAGGTTGGCACGGGAGTGAGGCTGGGCGCCACGGTTGCCGAGGCAGTCGGCGGTGAGGTCGAGGAGGCAGTCGGGCTCGAAGTTGCACTCGCCGTCGCCGTGGGCGTGAGGGTGGGGACGAAGACGAATCCCGACGGCCCTTGGCGCGATAGCAGCACAAAGGCGAGCAATATGATGCCAGCCGCCGCGAGCCCGGCCACAGCCGGCCCCCAGGCACCGAGAACCGCTCCGAGCGCGGGCCGGATGCCGAGCACCAAGTAGGCAATCAGGCCGGCGACAAATGCAATCGAGGCATAGACCAACACCACCCCGAGGGCAGCCGCGGCCTCTCGCAATTCGCCGCTACCCAGACTCCACCCGGCGGTAGCCGTCGGCACCAGAAGCAGAAAAGAAAGAGCGGCACTGGGCAGGCGCGCCTCGCTTGGGGCGCGTGCCAGGCGCAGAGCCAGCCAGGCCGATGCGGCCGCGGCCAACACAACTTCCACCCACCCGGCCACTACACTCGAGGCAAGCGGGGTGGCAGGCACGACACTCACAAGGTTGGCCAGCCAGCCGCCGAGGGCAGTCACCGCCAGCACAAGCACCCAGCCGATCAGCAGGCCGGCCAGATTGCGCAGCGCGTGACGCACAGAGCCCGCAGCGGCGCCGAGTGAAAGACCAGGCAGCGGCGAGAGCAGAGGTGCAGCCAGCGCCGCCGCGACCTGCAGCGCCGGCGAGCGGAGCCCATATGCCAGCACCATCAGCCCCGCGGCAGCCAACATGAAGAGGAAGAAATCGAACGTTGGAATGGCGCGCCCGGCCAGGTCGCCAAACAGGCGGGCCTTCTCTTCGTCGTGCAGCGCTTCCCACCAGGCGTGGGTACGGCGGCGAGCGGGCGTCTCGTCCTCGGAGGATATCGGCATGAGCGGAGCCATGATCGGTTACTCCCTGAGCGTGGCAACCAGACGCATCGGGTGAAGCAGCAGATCGAGGGCGGCCGAAATGCTGGGCGCCACCACATCCGCCGCCGCGAGGCTGGCGCCGGCCAACCCCTCGGGCGACACGACGGCTATACCCAAGCCTGCGGTGTGCAACATGGCTGCGTCGTTCGCCCCCTGGCCGATCGACACAACGCGCTGCGCGCCGAGAGCAGTCACGAAATCTGCCTTCTGTTGCGGTTCGCCGCCCGGACGCAAGCGGACGGCGGTCAGGTTCAGCACCTGATCAATCTCCGCCTGGCGGCCAAACGTGTCGGCCGTCAGCAAGTGGATGGTCAACCGGTCGCGCAATTCCGCGAGTTGCTGGCGTACACCGTCGATGAGCTGGCCGTCGACCGCCAACGTACCGTTGACGTCGAGCACCAAGTGCTCGAAGCGCAGTGGGCCGCGACCAGGAATGTTGAGTTCGACCGCCATCGCACTCTCCGCTCGGCGATTATAGCCCAGAGATAGGAGCCCAGGGGTGTATAATGACCGCATGACGGAATCGGTGGATCGCCTCGGGGCAGACCAGGCCAAGCGCATGCAGCGCGGGTTGGTCCTTATCGGCGCGCTGGTAGTGCTGATCGTGGCCGGTTTGGCGGTGGGTCTGTACTTCCTTTCGCAGAATGAAGCCGCCACGCGGACCGTGCGCGATCTCTTCATTATCGTCTTGGCGCTTGAGTTCATGGTGCTGGGCATTGCGCTGGTGGTACTGCTGGTGCAACTTTCGCGGTTGATCCTCTTGCTGCAAATGGAAATCCGCCCGATGCTTGAAAGCGCAAGTGAGGCGCTCAACACCGTGCGCGGAACCACCGATTTTCTGAGCGAGAACCTCATCCAGCCGGTGATCCAGCTCAATAGCTCACTGGCCGGCATGCGCAAGCTGTTGGAGATGTTCAGATTGTTTCGCCGATAGTCCCGGTCGGCCGGGGGGCCGTCCACCGTACGCACTTCGCCACCTGAGTGAAAGGAGTCGAGCATGTCGGAACGCGATAGCGATCTAGGGGCCTTCCTGGCAGGTGTATTGGTCGGCGGCCTGGTCGGCGCCACCGCGGCGCTGCTCCTGGCGCCACAGAGCGGGGAGGAAACACGCACGATGATTCGCGAGCGCGGCATCGAGCTCAAGTCGCGGCTCGAACAGGCGGCTGCCGACGCGAAGGATCGCGCCGAAGACGTCATTCAAGAAGGCAAGCAGCGAGTCGACAGCGCGGTTGATGCGGCTCGCCGCGCGGCGCGCCGCCGCCGCCCGGATGCAGAAAGCGGGACGGTGGTGGAATAGCTCCCGCCAGCGAAGCGCACAAGCGAACAATGGTGAATGATAGCGGGCACCCAAACGACCGGGTGCCCGCCGACTTTTATCTGAGATTCGGCTTTCGCCATAAGGGGAGCTGCCCGACGGTGACGAGTGGACCGACGTGACCGCATTCGGGGACCGCAGTTCGCACAATTGCTCCGACTTGAGGGGAGCTGGCTGCGATTGGTGACAATCGCAGGGGCCGGATGCCACCTGCCGGCACGCACGGTCTGAGCACGCGCGCAAGCGCGGCACACAGCTCGTGATGCGGAGAAGGCTCACAGTAAACGCTGCATTAGAAGAGCGAGGTGGCGGCAGAGGATGACTGGCAAACGCATTGTCCTGATCACCTACGGTTCGCGGGGCGACGTTGAGCCGTTTGTAGCCCTGGGAGCAGGGCTCGCCCGCGCCGGGTACGCGGTGCGCCTCGCGGCGCCTCAGGTGTACGCCGGATTGGCCCATGCCCACGCGGTCGATCTCAGTCCTCTGCCGGGTGACCCGGAACAACTTGCGCTCAGCCTGAGCGATCGGGCGGGCACGAGTTTCCCTCGCCAGGTCGCGCGCATGGTGGAGCACGTGTACCCGCTAGCCGAGTCCGTCTTCGCCGCCCTCGAGGCCGCGATAGCCGATGCCAACCTGGTCGTCCACTCGTTTCTCATGGTCGATGCCGGGCACACCCTGGCGCGCCGCCGCGGGGTAGCGGATCTCTCCGCCCAGTTCTTCCCCGTTTTCGCGGCGACGTCGGCTTTCCCCGGTGTCGGTCATGCGGACCTTCCGCTCGGCCCGTTTTACCGCCGCGCGACGCACAGCGTGAACAACTTCGTCTTTCGGTTCGGCGCTCGGCTGCTTTACTCACGCTTACGCGCGGCCCGACCCCAATTGCCGCCGCTCGAAGCTTGGCCCTTCTCCGGGCCGGTAGCGAGGCGCAGCCCCCTGCTCTTCGCCTTCAGCCCGCTCGTCCTTCCGCACCCGTCCGATTGGCCGGCCAATGTTCACTCCACCGGCTACTGGCCCCTTCCTGCTCCAGCCGGATGGTCGCCCCCCTCAACCTTGGCGCGATTTGTGGAGGCCTCTCCCGCACCGGTCTACATCGGTTTCGGTAGCATGCGCAGCCGGAGGATGCCTGCCTTCCTGCAAGCCGCGGTGGAAGCCTTGAGTTCGGCTGGTTTGCGCGGCGTGATCGATGCCTCGCCCGCGGTACTGGCCGGGATCCCATTGCCCGACAGCATTCTCGCCGTTCAGGGTGTGCCGCATGCCTGGCTGTTCCCCCGCATGCGGCTCATTTTGCACCACGGTGGGGCAGGCACCACCGGAGCCGCACTGCGAGCGGGCGTCCCTTCGGCGGCGCTCCCCTTCTGGGCCGATCACTTTTTGTGGGCCAGGCAAACGCACGCCTTGGGGGTGGGGCCGGCCCCTCTGCCCGCCTCTCGCATTACCCCCCACCGTCTGCGAGCGATGCTCTACGACGCCGAACACGACCCTGCAATTCGCACGCGAGCCTCGGAATTCGGCAGCCGCCTGCGGCGCGAAGACGGAGTGGCAGCCGCGATCGAAATCATTCGCGGAATTCTTCGCTGAACATTGGTGGTGCTGCACCTGCGCTGGGCGGGAAGCCGGCCCATTGGCCTCGTCGACTTTGCTGAGTCCTGAAGATGCATCGCTTTCTTCTCCCGCAAAATGAGCCGCTCGCCAACGGGTCTACGGTATAATCTTTGCGAGCGACAGCCAGGTGCGCGTGGGCCTGGCTGCGCGCTGAGGATGCGAAGCGTGGGCAGCGACCCGATCCACTTTGGCACCGACGGCTGGCGCGGCAGAATCGCCGAAGACTTCACCTTCGCCAACGTCCGCCGCTGCAGCCAGGGCTTCGCGGAATTCCTTCTCCAACACGGCCCTGCCGGGCGGGCGGTTGTGGTGGGCTACGATCGACGCTTTGCCTCCGAGCATTTTGCCGCGGCGGCGGCCGAAGTCCTTGCCGGCAACGGACTCAGGGTCCAACTGACCGACCGCGAGACGCCCACCCCGGTCATCGCCTATGCGGTCAAGCAATTGTCGGCCGCAGGGGCTATCAACATCACCGCCTCGCACAATCCGGCCAGCGACAATGGGTTCAAGGTACGCGATGAGCACGCAGGCGCGGTCGCGCCTGAGGGTCTCAAGCGCATCGAAGCCGCCATCCCGTCAGACGAAAGCGGCGTGCGCCGCATGCCGCTCGAGCGCGCCGTGCGCGAGGGGATTGTAGAACGCTTCGACCCGCGCCCGGCTTACATGGAACAGGTGCGACGGATGGTGGATCTAGAACCCATCCGCCGTGAGGGCCTCAAAGTGGTCTTCGACCCGATGTGGGGCAATGGCGCCGGCTGGATACCGGAACTGCTGGCCGGCGGAAAGACAGAAGTGGTCGAGATCCATTCGGCGCGCAACCCGCTCTTCCCCGAGATGCTGCGCCCCGAGCCGATCCGGCCCAACGTCGACGTAGGCCTGCAGACCGTCGTGCGCGAACACGCCGATGCGCTATTGGTCACCGACGGCGACGCCGACCGGGTGGGCTTTGGCGATGAGCACGGCACCTTTATCAACCAGCTCCAGGTTTACGGGCTGCTGGCGCTCTATTTGCTCGAGGTGCGCGGCCAGCGCGGCCCGATTGTAAAGACACTCTCCACCACCTCGATGCTTGAGAGGCTGGGCGAACGCTATCACGTGCCCGTCTATCAAACCGGCGTCGGGTTCAAGTATGTCGCTCCAAAGATGATCGAGACCGACGCCATGATCGGCGGCGAGGAATCGGGGGGCTTCGCCTTTCGCGGACATGTCCCCGAGCGGGACGGGATTCTGGCCGGGTTATTCCTGCTCGACATGATGGTCCGGCTCCAGCGCCGGCCGTCGGAGCTGCTGGCCTTTCTCTTCGAGCAGGTGGGCGCCGAGTACTTCTATGACCGGGTGGACCGGCCGATGCCGCTTGAGCAACTCGAGGCGGCGCGCGCGCGTGTGGCGCAGGCCGTGCCCGACTCCCTGGGCGGTTTGCGCGTGACCGGCCGCGACATCAGCGACGGGTTCAAGTTCTCCCTCGACGACGGCGGCTGGCTGTTGGTGCGCTTCTCGGGCACCGAGCCGATCGTGCGTGTGTATTGCGAAACGCGCCACAAGGACCGCGTGGCGGCGCTGATCGAGGACGGATTGCGGATTGTCGGCCTCCCCGCCTGACGCGCGGCGCGCCTGGCGTGCCGCGGCCCCACCCGAGCGAGGCTATGCGGGGCTGACCGACACCCACTGCCACCTGGAGGCTGCCGCTTTCGATGGCGATCGGCTGGCGGTCATCGAGCGCGCCCGCGCCGCGGGCGTCACGCGCATGCTCGTTCCGGGGACCGATCTCGAGTCGAGCGCGCGCGCGGTGAAGCTTGCGGCCGAGGTCGATGAGGTGAGGGCCGCTGTGGGTGTCCATCCCCATGCGGCCACGACGTGGAATTCGAACGCCGAACGCACGCTGCGCGAGCTGGCTGGTCACGTGGGAGTAACGGCCATCGGCGAGATCGGCCTCGACTACTACCGCATGCACTCGCCGCGCGATGTCCAACGCGAGGCCTTCAGGGCCCAGCTCGAATTGGCTGGTGAGTTGCAGCTACCGGTGATCGTGCACATTCGCCAGGCACTCGAGGACACCTTACTGGCGCTCAGCGATTGGAGCGCGGCCCTGCGCGGCGAATCGCGGCGAGGCGTCCTGCACGCCTTTGGGGGTGAGGCCGAAGCGGCGGCCTGGGCCACAACGCACGGGTGGTGCCTCGGCATCGGCGGGGTCATTACGTATGCCGCCTCCGGCCCATTGCGCGAGCTGGTCCAGGGCGAGGCGCTGATGGGCAACGTCGTGCTCGAAACCGACGCCCCCTATTTGCCGCCCGAGGGAAGGCGCGGTCGGCGCAACGAGCCGGCGCTGGTCGCGCGGGTGGCCGAACGCTTGGCGGCCGCGAGTGGAATGGACATCGAGCGGGTGATCGCGCTCACGCGCGGCACCGCGCAGTCATTGCTGAGGTGGGAACCGGCGTGAGCCAGCCTTCGTTCTTCGAGATCGTCCGCGGCGAGCTACAGGCTACCGAGACGCGAATGCGC
>MGOA01000024.1 GCA_001796965.1 Chloroflexi bacterium RBG_16_64_43 | reverse complement strand
AGTCGAGCACCACCACGCGCGTTTCTTCGGGAAGATCGGCGCGCCCGAGCTTGAGCGACTCGACCGGTTTGGGCGCCGAGAGACCCATCTCCTTGAGGAACTTGCCCAGGGACTCGAGCTTAACGTTAGTGTCGGGCGTCTTGTAGTGCATCGGCACAACAATCGACGGCTCGAGCAGGCTGATCACTTCGGCCGCCTGCGACGCGGTGAGCGCTCCGCCCCCACCCACTGGCACAAGGAGCACCTCCACCGCGCCCAGATCTTCGATCTGCTGCTGGGTGGGGACGTAGTCTAGGTCGCCCAGGTGAGCAATGGTCAGACCGTTGAAGTCGAACAAGAAGAGCGTGTTGGATTCACGTTTGGTGGCGGGCTTTCGCTTGGCCGCTGCCTCATCGCCGTCGTGGTGGGTCGCGACACCGGTGATGAACACTCCGCCGATCTCAAACTCGCCGGGCCCGCGGAGAACCCGTTTCTCGCCTTTGACCGCGTCCACGTCGCCATGACCGGCTGCCTCATGGCTGACGGTGACGATGTCGGCCTTGAGACGCAGAGCGCTGTAGCCGATGCTTTCGTCGTATGGATCGGTGACGACCGAAGCCATGTTCCGTTCGGTCAGACGAAAGCAAGAGTGCCCGTACCAGGTGATCTCCATGCGTCCTCCGCGAATTAAATCAATTATACTCGATGGAATGTTGCGACCTGAAGCTGTCGATGCGCCGCTTCACCTCACGCCACTCGAATTGGGGACAGGCCGCGCTGCATCATCCTCCGCTCCGGACGGGACAACGCATTGGCGGCTTTCGCTTTCCGCCTCAAGCCAATATGCCGATGCGCAACTTGACGACTATCACGAATTGGCGCGTCGGGCCTTGCCTTGGTCGCCTCCGGTGCGGCTGAGCCTGAGCGCGCGCACCTCCACACGCTACCCGTCGGGTACGTTCGGCTTCGGCTTTTGGAATGACCCATTCAGCTTCGGGTTCGGCGCCCGCGGCGCGGGGCGCCGCTTTCCGCAGGCGCCGCAAACAGCCTGGTTCTTCTACGCCTCGCCACCTTCCGACATGCGGCTTCATCACGATGTCCCCGGAGCGGGTTGGAAAACGGCCACCCTGCGCTCGCGGCCCCTGCACCCTGCCCTTCTTCTGCCCGGCGCGGCAGGTGCCTTTCTGGGCATGCAAATACCCCCGCTGCGCCGCGGGTTGTTTGGACTTATGCGGCGCTTCTACCATGCGGAGGAATCCCGCCTGCACTTCGATCCTTCGCAGTGGCATTCATATGTCGTCGATTGGCGGATGGATCGTGTGGTGTTTCTGATGGACGGGGAGATCCAGGCCGTCTCGGCCGAACCGCCCGAGGTCCCGCTCGGACTGGTGATCTGGATTGACAACCAGTTCGCAGTGGCTTCGCCCGAAAAGGGGATGCGCTTCGGCGTGATCCCCTTGGACGAACCTCAATGGCTGGAAGTCGCCGACCTGCGCATTGCGAAAGGTGAGCGCTCTCCGGCCAAGAGCGCGTGATAAAATCCGCCCTCGGGGTACGCGCCGGCCCTTCCCCCCGACCCGAGAGACGCCCGTCGGTGCTAAGGGTGTGCGCGACCCAATCCTTTTGGGGATGGCTGGGCCCCGGTGGGCCCCTCGGTCTTCAAAACCGCTGGCGGGTCGCTTGCGAGCCGCGGTGGGTTCGACCCCCATCCATCCCCGCCTAGAGGTTCGGCATGTCGTCTGAGGTCGGTCAGGATCTCGAGCACTCACGCCTCGCCTCGCTCGTTGCGCGCGTCCTGGCCATCCGCGACTCCACCCTGGGAACGCCTAAACAGAATTACCGCATCCGGTTTCGCGGCCGGCTGCTCAAGGATTCGGTCGAGGCCTACGACGAACTTGCAGCGGCCCTGCGCCCAGTCGGCTTCACGCCGCTCTTCCGCCAGGAAGGGGAGGACCATGTCGTCCTGCTGGTGCAGGGAGTCCATGAACCGCGCACCTCGGACGCCAGGGTCAATCTGGTGCTCTTCGTGCTCACCCTGCTCTCGGTGTTGTACGTCGGCGCGACCATGAGCTACTCGGGCCCCGCGCCCGCCAGCGGTACGGGCGGAGTCTCGTTCCTCGACACTCTGTTGCTTATCGGGCGCAATTTGCCGGCCGGCTTGCCATTCGCTGTCAGCCTGCTCGGAATCCTCGGAGTCCATGAATTCGGCCACTATCTCGCGGCCAGGCGCAATCGCACCGCGGTGAGCTTGCCCTACTTCATTCCACTGCCCTTGACCCTCTTTGGCACGATGGGCGCCTTCATTTCAATGAAGGAGCCTCCACGCAACCGCAGGGTCCTGGTCGATATTGCCGTCGCCGGTCCGCTGGCCGGGCTGGTCGTTGCGATTCCGGTCCTGCTGTATGGGCTGAGTCTGTCGCACATAGAGCCCCTGCCATCGTCCATCGCGGGCGGCCAACAGATGATGTTGGAGGGCAACTCGCTGCTCTACTTGCTGGCGAAGTTCGCGGTCTTTGGCCGACTACTGCCGGAACCCATGCACATCACGGTGCCCCCATTGCTCTACTGGGTACGCTACACGCTTCTCGGCACGCCCCTACCGCTTGGCGGAGTCGACGTGATGCTGCACCCGGTCGCCTGGGCCGGTTGGGCCGGGCTGCTGGTTACCGGCATGAACCTGATCCCCGCCGGCCAGCTCGACGGGGGTCACCTGCTGTATACCCTCTTCGGATCGAAGGCCAACCGCGCGCTGCCGGCCATCCTCATCCTGCTCGGGCTGTTGGCCATTGCTTGGCCGGGATGGCTATTGCTCCTCTTCTTGATCCTTGCCTTCGGTCGCGTGCATGCCGAACCGCTAGACCAGATAACCCTACTCGATGGACGGCGCAAAGCTCTGGCGTTGGTCGGATTGATCGTCTTCGTCCTCGTCTTCACTCCAATACCCCTCAAGGTGCTCGGTGGCTGAGGACGCCTTCGCGGAAATCGGACCACGCCAACTCATGCAGTGGCTGGAAGAAAGCCAGCCGGTGCGTCTGATCGATGTGCGCGAACCCGATGAGTGGGAGATTTGCCGCCTTCCGCGCGCTGAACTGCGGCCGCTGGAAGATATCGCCGTGTGGTCGCAAACACTCGACACCGCCGAACGCATGGTGGTCTACTGCCATCACGGCATCCGCAGCCTGTACGCGGCACTTTACCTGAGCGGGCGCGGGTTCACTCAGGTGGTTAATCTGCGCGGCGGGTTGGATGCCTACAGCGTGGAAGCCGACCCGGAATTGCCCCGCTACTGAATGCGCCCCGCCCATTGGGAAAAGAAAAGCCCGCGGGGTTCGCCGCGGGCTTTCGATTTGCACGGAGCTGCTCAGGCGCCTGCCTCCGCCAACTCGGCCTCGCGTTCGGCCAGCCACGTCTCGGCCGTCATCGCGGCCGCCACGCCCATGCCCACCGAGGTGGCCACCTGGCGGAATGCTGAATCGGCCGCCTCACCCGCGACGAACACGCCCGGCACGCTGGTGCGCATGCGCGCATCCGCCACCACATAGCCCTTGGCGTCGAGGTCGACCTGGCCGCGCAGGAACTCAGTGTTCGGATCGTGCCCGATAAAGATGAAAACTCCCTGGGTCGGCTTCTCCTCGATCGCACCGGAGACCACGTGGCGCAGCACGATGGAGGCCACGGCCGTCTCGCCGCGAATAGCCTGGACCACCGTGCTAAGGCGAAATGAGATCTTCTCATTGCGTTCGGCGCGCTGGCGCAGAATGCGCCCGGCGCGCAACTCCTCACGCCGGTGGACGACCGTCACGTGGGAGGCGTAGCGAGTAAGGAAGAGCCCCTCTTCGAGTGCGCTATCGCCGCCGCCCACGACGACGACCTCCTTGCCCTTGAAGAACCAGCCGTCGCAGGTGGCGCAATAGCTCACCCCGCGCCCTGTGAGTTCCTGCTCGCCGGGTACACCCAACTTGCGCGGGCTGGCGCCGGTCGCAATGATCAGCGTTCGCGCGGTGTATTCCGCGGAGTAGGTCTTGACGTGGAACGGCCACTGGCCCAGCTCGACCGCGGTCGCTGAGTCGAGCTCCACCATCGCGCCGAATCGCTCCGCCTGCTTTTGGAAGAGCTGGCCGAGTTCCGCGCCGCCCACGCCCTCCGGGAAGCCCGGGTAGTTCTCAATGGTGTGGGTCAGACCGGCCTGCCCACCGAGCTCCTGGCCCGTCAGAACGAGCGGGGCGCGATCTGCGCGCGCGGCATAGAGCGCAGCCGAGAACCCGGCCGGCCCAGAGCCCAGGACGATCACGTCTCTTATTCGGCGGTCGTCCGCCGTTTCACCCGGCGCGCCGCTGCCCGATTCGAGACTCATGCCCTTGCCTCCGAAGACCCTACCGTCGATCCCCAATGTCGTGAGTATACCCAATCAGCCTTCACAGGAGCAGGGCGCGTTTTCGTCCTCCCTCGCCGAAGCCCGCGGGGGCCCCCCCTCGTTGGACTCACACCTTTTTCTAAGGTTACACGCTAGGCGCTCGACTTGAGCTCTACTTGTCCCGCAGCCGCAACCGAAGCCTGAAAACGCCCGAAACCCGGCAGCAGGAGGGGCGTATATCGTTTCAAGCAACAACTCGGGCGACGAGCACCACACTGGAAACGGACCGCCTCTGTGGATTAGAATGCAGACGGTCTGGGGCTGCGCGAAGACTGTTCATCACATATTCGCGCCCGAGAATGTACCAGGCCAGGCCCGCAAGAGTCCCCGTCTACGAAGTGCGCATGGCCGCCTCTTTCTGATGGTGCACCCAAACGGGACTCGCCGGACCAGGAGATGGAATGAGCGAAATGGAATCTGATGTGAAGCGTAAAGGTCAGGCCGCCCGAGGCGCAGTCAGCTCTGCACGCAGTCCTCTCGCCCGGCGAGTGGCATGCGTCATCCCGGCTTACAACGAAGCGGGTCGCGTTGAGAAGGTGCTGGCCGGCCTGCGTTTCGTCGAACGCCTGGACTCCATTGTCGTCGTGGACGATGGCTCGGTGGATGGTACCCTGGGTGAGGCCCGCGCCGCCGCGACCCGCGACCCTCGTGTGCGCGTGCTGCACAACGATCGCAACCGCGGCAAGGGAGCAGCCGTCCGCGCCGGGCTTAGCGCGGCTGCCGGAGCCGGCGCGATCTTGCTCCTCGATGCAGATCTCGAGGGTCTTGACGCCAGACACATCGATGACCTGGTTGAGCCCGTCCTCGCCGACCAGGCCGAGATGACGCTGGGCCTGTTCATCGGCGGTAAATGGAACACGGACATGTCGCACCGACTGGCGCCCTGGCTTTCGGGGCAACGTTGCCTGCGCAGTGAACTGCTGCACCGCATCGACTGGTCTGCCGCCGAAGGATATGGCATCGAGACGGCATTGACCATCGCCGCCCTGCAACGCGGCTGGCGCGTGCAGCGCGTCCCGCTGCCCGGTGTGTGGCATCCTCCGAGTGAGTACCACCGCGGCCTCGGCGATGGGATCCGCAACCGCGCACAAATGTACCTGCAGATCGCGCGCGCCTTTTACCGCGCTGGCGGGTTGCAGTGGATCTTCCCGCGCCTGCGCGACTGGTTGCGCCGCACCTACTCGGAGTTGAACCTCGGTTAAGGGGCCGGCGGTCCTGGAGACTCTCGCTCCCGCTCGCCTATCTCGATCGGCGCAGCGTTTTCCCCGCCATCGCATGCTGCCCGTCCCATATCGCCAGCGTGGGCCATGCCGGCTGACAGGCATTCGCCTCTACTGGCGATTGGCTGCCATCCTCTGCTGTGCAAATCCCGATCTACGCATCGCCAACCCTTGGCGGGCGAGCACCTCGCTGACCTCTGGGAGTCGTGCTGTCGGAACGACACCCTGCTCTGCGGGCGGGCCTCGCCTGATAGACCGGTTGGGAGTAGCATAGGGCCTTGACCTGCCAGCCAGCCACCGCCGCTAGAGGTGAGCCAGCCGTCCGGAGCGGGCCTCGGCATAGTGGTTGGCTGATCCCCGAAGGCATCGCGGAGACGAGCGCTTCGTGAGATCACTGCGCGAATTCCTCATCGGTCCGCCCATCCCCACCCGGCGCCTGGCGTCGGAACGTCTGAGCAAGTTCAGAGCGCTGGCGGCCTTCTCGCCAGACGCTCTTTCTTCGGTGGCCTACGCCAACCAGGAGATCTACCTCGGGTTGGTTGTGGCTGGGGCGGCGGGTTTGGCGTTTGCATGGCCGATTGCGTTGGGCATCGGCGTGCTGCTTGGGGTGCTAGCCCTTTCCTATTCGCAAACGATTCATGCTTACCCGTCCGGGGGCGGGTCGTATACCGTCGCCCGCGAGAACCTGGGGACGAACTGGGGCCTGATTGCGGCCGCGGCCTTGCTCATCGATTACGTTCTGACTGCCGCCGTCAGCCTGACCGCCGGTGTGGCGGCGATCGCCTCGGCCTTTCCCATCCTATGGCCGTGGCGCGTGGAATTGGCGCTGCTGATCCTGGTGATCATCACGGTCGCCAACTTGCGCGGCATACGCGAATCCGGCGCGTTGATGACGGTGCCGGTGTACCTCTTCTTGGTCACCTTTCTGGGGATGATCGCCGTCGGTCTGGTGCGCGCGGCCTTCGTCGACCCTGCGGGATCGCTCGCCGTAGCCGCCCCTCCGGCCTCATTGCCGCTCAGCCTGTTCCTGGTGATGCACACATTCGCCTCGGGCTGCACGGCTCTCACCGGCATCGAGGCCATCAGCAATGGCGTGCCCGCCTTCAAGCCCCCCGAGTCGCGCAATGCCGACCGGACCTTGCGTGTGATGGCAATCCTCATGGGCGCGCTGTTCCTGGGCAGCATCTTCCTCACCCAGCATTTCGCGGTGATAGCCGGGCCCAACGAGACCATCCTATCGGCGCTTGCGCGGCGCGTGTTGGGCGGAGGCCCGCTGTATTACGTGGTCCAAGCGGCGACGCTGCTGGTTCTCGCCGTCGCCGCCAACACTAGCTTCGCCGGCTTCCCGCGCGTGACATCGATCCTCGCCCGGGATGGCTTTCTGCCGCATCCGCTATCGCAACTCGGCGATCGGCTGGTCTACTCTAATGGGATGCTGCTCCTGGCCTCCCTATCAGGCGTTCTCATCGTCGTCTTTCGCGGCGACAGTCATCTACTGATTCCGCTCTTTGCGGTGGGCGTCTTTCTAGCCTTCAGCCTCTCGCAAGCCGGCATGGTGGTGCACTGGGTGCGCCAGCATGGGCCACGCTGGCCACTCAAAGCGGTGATCAATGGGTTGGGGGCAGCCACTACAATCATCACGCTGGGCATCGTGGGCGTAAGCAAGTTCCTCGACGGCGCGTGGATCGTCATCCTGCTTATCCCTATTCTGGTCTTCGTCTTCTTCACCATCCGCGGTCATTACCGTGAGACGCGCAAAGAGTTGGCGCTGCCCGCCGCGCCGCAGGCAGGCGCGCTGCCTCCCCCGCCGCGGGTTATCCTGCCCATCTCCGGAGTGCACCGCGGTATTCTCGAGGCGCTCGATTTCGCGCTCTCCATCAGTCGCGATGTGACCGCCGTCTATATCGAGATCCACCCCGGCGATGCCCGCCGCATCCGCGATACCTGGAAGGACTGGGGGCGGGACGTTCCGCTCAAAGTGCTGGACTCGCCCTACCGCTCAATCGTCGACCCGCTGATGGACTACCTCGACGCCCTCGACGGGCAGCTCGCCCAAGGGCAGCAAGTCGTGATCATCGTTCCGGAGTTCATCCCCGCGCGCTGGTGGCAATTCTGGTTGCACAACCAGACCGCCTGGCTGATCAAGCTGGCGCTGCTCTACCGCCGGCGGCGCCATGGGCACGGCCGGGTGATCGTTGATATCCCCTTCTACTTGCGGCGCTGAGTCCCGGCCCAATCGGCCGCATGGCGAAGACCGACATCCCCGCATCTTCGAAGCATGAACCCCGGTGAGCCTGCTTCAAGGAGAGATCCCTCCCTACAGAAGGGACACAGCAATACCCACCATGGCTGGCCGCAATGAGAGCAATCCCGCCTCAGCATCGCATCTCGGGATTCTCACCTGCGCCGTGATACCGGCCAAGTCCCCGCCAATTGACGCTCTCAATAGGTGTTTGATCCTCCCCCGTATCCAAGCGAAACTCGCCGCGTCTCAATATCCAGACATCGATGTCGAGCACTGAGGCCCACATTCTGGCGCGCTGCAGCGCTTTTGATCTCGAGGCCCTGAGCGAGGTGTACGACCGCTTCAGCCCGGCGCTCTACCGCTACGCCTGGCGCCTGACCGGCAACGACGAGCTAGCCGAGGAATGTGTCGCTGAAACGTTTGGCCGATACCTGGCGGCATTGCGCGCTGGAGCCGGGCCCACCCAGAACCTGCGGGCCTATCTTTACCGAGTGGCTCACAACTGGGTGACCGACCAATGGCGCAAGGCGCGGCATGAAAGTGGGGACGAAGAGCTGGAGCATAAGGCCGATCCGCTGATGACGAGCCAGATCGCGGAAAGGGCCATCGAGCGGAAGAGGGTGCGCCGCGCGCTGCGCAGCCTCACACCCGATCAGCGCCAGGTGATCATGCTCAAGTTCTACGAAGGTCTCGACAACCGCGAGGTGGCCCAGGCCATCGGGAAGCCGGAAGGCTCGGTGAAATCCCTGCAACACCGCGCGCTCGCAGCCCTCGGCAAATCTCTTGGCCGAGAAGGGGAATGAAACAATGGGAAGCCATGAACCGCTGACGGAGGCTGAAGTCCATCGCCTGCTGCGCGAGCTAGACCACGTGCCGCCCCGCTCGCCTGAGCGTGCTCTGCGAGCGCGTTCTGAAATGCTCGACCAAGCCCACCAGCTTGCGCCCGCTGCCCGCGACCTGCGGGTGCCGGCCCCCGCCAACGGACCGTTTACGAAGCGAAAGGGCTCACGTCCAATGATGACTGCCATTGCAAGTCTGCTACTCGCCCTGGGTCTCGTCCTGGGCGGAGGCGGCGCAGTCTTCGCCGCGCAAGATGCGCTGCCAACCGATCCACTCTATCCGGTCAAACTACTCACCGAGGATGCGCAAGTCAGCGTAACCTCCGAGGCCGATGCTCGAACCGTGCTGCTCCTCCAGTATGCGGACCGTCGCCTCGTCGAACTGGGGCTGCTCGGTCCGGCCGCGCCCGAGGTCATCGAGCCTGTTGTCGCCCGTTTCCAGGAGCAGTTGGATGCCGCGCTGCGCCAGGCCCTCGAAGCGACGGATTCCGAACTTGTGCTCAGAATCCTTGCCCGAATTCAAGCCCAACTCGAAGTCCAATCGCGCCTCATCGCCGGGCTCCAAATCTCCGCGGGAGACCCGATGCAGATCCGCGAGCAATTGCAGACCGCTGTTCAACAACGCCTCGAACTGTGCCGCCTCGGCTCGCAGAACCCCGACGCTCTGCGCGATCGGATACGCGAACGGGATCAGGCACAGGACCAGCTGCGCCAGCAAGACCTCACCCGGATGCCCACGGATATCGGCCAGCAGCCTGGCGCAACCCCCGGCCCGAATGCCACACCCGGCTCCGATGGACCGGGGCCGGAGGGCCAGGGCGGATCAGGTTCGGGCAGTGGCGAAGGAAGTGGATCGTCGAAGACATGGGGTCCCGGCGAGTCGGGCTACGGCGCCGGGCCTCTTACCCCGACGCCAAGCGCAACCCACAGGAAGAGACGCTTCGGAAACTGATCCACGACGGCGTGACGTCAACGATGCACAAGAGCAAGAGGGCTGCCCCAAACGGGGCAGCCCTTTTCTTTATGGAGTTCGCGCCTCCGCCGACCGTCGGCCGACACGACTCATCGATGCCCAGGTGGCTGGTCGGCAAGATGCTCGGCCATGGTTCTCGGTACGCAGCTGGCGATGGCACTCGCCCGCGCGCGGGACTCACGCGCAGGTCTTCCGCCCGCAGTCTAGCGTAAGGCGTGCTGCGCCCTCCTCAGGAATCTTCGGGCGAGGCGCATGCGCTACTCGGCCTCGCCTCCCGGCTTCTCGTACGACCCGAGGATGTTGTAGCCGGCATCCACAAACACCACCTCGCCTGTGACACCCGAGGCCAGGTCCGAACACAGAAAGACCGCCGCCCGCCCCACATCGTCGATATCGATGTTGCGCCGCAGCGGCGCGATCTCGCGGAAGCGTCCGTGGGCCGACTTGAAACCGGAAACGCCTGCGGCCGCGAGCGTCCGCACTGGCCCGGCGCTGATGGCGTTGACCCGAATGCCCTTGGGGCCCAAATCGTTGGCCAGGTAGCGTACCGAGGCTTCCAGCGCCGCCTTGGCCAAACCCATCACGTTGTAGTTGACCATCACCTTGTCGGATCCGTAGTAGGTGAGGGTCAGCACCGATCCGCCCGGGTTGAGGCTGGGCAGCGCGCCGCGCACCAGCGCAGTGAGGGAATACACGCTGATGTCCATTGCGGTGTGAAATCCGTTGCGGGTCGTGTTGTAGTACGGTCCGATGAGTTCCTCGCGCAACGCGAAGCCGATCGAGTGCACCAAGATGTCGATGCCTCCCAACTCGGCCTTGGCCTTGGCCATCACGGCGGTGATGTCCTCATCTTTCCCCACGTCGCACGGCTCGACAAACTTCGAGCCGAGCGATTCCGCCAGCGGCCTCACTCGCCGCTCAAGGGCTTCGCCCGCATAGCTGAACGCCATGCGCGCGCCGTGGGAGTGCAGCGCTCGGGAAATGCCCCAGGCGATTGAGTGGTCGTTCGCGACACCAAAGATGAGCGCAGTCTTCCCCTCCAGCAATCCCATGTTGTCTCCTCCCTGTCATGCGGACTCTCTGTCGGGGGGTCTAGACCTGCCCCGACCATCATCGCCCCAACGAAGATCACCCCTCACCGAACCGTTGGCGAAGTATCTCCGGTAACACACGGTAACGCCAGGGAAGGCTCTTCCACGGTTCCGGCACGGAGTCCAATCCCACCCGCGGCCCGCGCACGATGTCCGCCTCGGCAAAGGCTTTGCCCTTTTCAAAAAACAGGCGCGCCCCTGGGCGGCACAAGTCGAGCCCGTTGAGTCGCCCATCGATGCCGAGCGCCTGGCACAGCTTGCCCGGGCCGTCGGCGAGCGGCTGCCGCCCCCGTCGTCGCCGCATGGCCGCCACGCCCTCCATGGGCCAGATCGCGCGTAGCAGCACCGCCGCCGGGCGGCCTTCGGCCTCGGTGACCACGTTGAGCATCCAGTGCATGCCGTAGGTGAAGTACACGTAGGCATGCCCCGGTTCGCCGAACATCACGGCATTGCGCGCCGTGCGCCCGGAGCGCGCATGGCAGCCCAGGTCCGCTTCGCCGATGTAAGCTTCCGCCTCGACAATGACCCCCGAGAGCCGCCGGCCACGGTCGATGCGCACCAGCCGCGCGCCGAGAAGCGAGCGCGCCACCAAGTGTGTATCGCGGGCGAAGAATGCGCGCGGCAGAGCGGCCGAGGGTCGCGTGGGTTGGGTCATGGCGAGCCCGGTAATTGTAACGGGTCAGCGGGGTGTAGCTCGCGCCCAGCCCCACGGGAGGGGAGAGGTGCCTCGCAGCGCCTTCGGCCGCCCCCTTGGTGCGAGGCGCGCGCGAAGCGCCGGCCGCTTCCGGCCTACTCAGGTCGACTGACTCTCTTCAGGCGAGCAGCGGGTCAGGCGCGAACGAGGGTCCGCTGGAAGCGGGGGTCACGCTCGACGGTCAGGTGCAGCCCCTCGGCCAGGGAGTAGCGCGGGCGGAAATTGAGCTTGGCGCGGGCGACTGTGAGGTCGGCGCACATGCGCGAGACGCCCGCCTTCTCGCGGCCGTTGTGCAGTATTTCCCCTTGCGGCAGGAGCTCCAGAATGTGCTCCGCCAGTTCGCGGACCGAGGTCTCCACCCCGCTGCCCACGTTGATCACCGTGCGGTCGAGCCCGGGCAGCGTGCCCGCGGCAACCATGGCCTCCAGCACGTCATCGACAAAGACGTAGTCGCGCGTCTGGCCGCCATCGCCATGGATCACCAGCGACCCGCCGCCGGAGGCCTGACGCAAGAAGCGCGAGATCACCGGGGCATGCGCCGCGGGCAGGGGCTGCCCCGGTCCGTAGGCATTGAACACTCGCAGGATGGTTGTCTCAATGCCCCACAAGGCGCCGATGGTCTGCACGTAGAACTCGGCCGCAAGTTTCGAAACCGCATAGGGTGAGGTGGGCCGGGGGGTGGCCTGCTCCTTCACCGGCTGGCTGGTTTGCTCGCCGTACACAGCACCCGATGAGATGAACACCACGCGCCGCACGCCGACGTCGCGCATGGCCTCCATCAGGCTCACCGTGCCGCCCACGTTTACCGCGTTGTATTCGCGCGGGTAGAGTACCGACTCCGGCACCGAGACTCTCGCCGCCAGATGGTAGACGCACTCCACATCTTGCAGCAGCGTCCACAGCTTGGGCCGGTCACTCACGTCGCCGCGGGTGAAGAGCACCGCCGGATTCAAGCGGGCCGGGTCGCCTGTCGAAAGGTCGTCGAGCCCGCGCACCTGGTTCCCGGCGCGGGAGAGATGATTCGACAGCGCCGCGCCCAAGAATCCGGCGGCCCCGGTGACAAGTGAATTCACGTATTTTCCTCTGCTTTGGCCGGGCGGGAGGCTTCCTGCCTAGAGGCCACAAGAACCCGTTCTCGCTGAGCAACGGGTTCTGACCGGATTATAACACCCAACCCTGGGCCGCGCCCGACGGGAGGCTTACGATTGCCAGTCGGAGAAAACCGGCCAGATTCGGGATTAATTGCGACCCCCCAGGGCTGCCCAAGGGGAAACGCGCCGGCCCGGCGGAGGCGGTGGGCTTGCCCGCCATGCATCACTCCCTCAGGGCGACACGTCGGTCACGCCAACGCCAGATGGCCGCAGACTGTGAGGAATCTCGCCTGGCGACTGGAGCAGCGATCGCCGCCAGCGCCTGCCTCCCGCGGGTAGGGGCACGCTATGGCGTGCCCCAACAAAGGTAGCATGACTCCCGCTGTCCGGAGCGTGCGTCTAGTAGATGGGCACCGATGGGTCGACGTCGCGCGACCAGGCGTTGATGCCGCCCTTGAGGTTGCGCATCTTGCGGAAACCTGCCCGCCGCAGCAGGTCGAGCGCGCGCGCCGAGCGCGAGCCGCTCTTGCAGAACAGCACCATCTCCTCGGCGCTATCGAACTCGTTGAAGTGTTCCGGCAACGAGCCCAGCGGGAAGAGCTCGGCACCTGGCAAGTGGGCGATCTCCCACTCGTGCGGCTCGCGCACGTCGATCAGCCGCACCGGCTCGCCTCGGCCAAGCCGGGCGTGCAGGTCGCCGGCGGTGATATCCCAGTCGGCGCCAGCGGAGCCCTCGTCGCCGCGGTCGTGCCCCGGCACGCCGCAAAAGGCCTCGTAGTCGATGAGGTCGGTGACGCTAGGGTTTTCGCCGCACACCACGCAGCGCGGATTCTTCTTCAGGCGCACTTCGTCGAAGCGCATGCCCAGGGCGTCGAACAGCATCAGCCGCCCGATGAGCGGCTCGCCGATGCCCAGGAGGAGTTTGAGCACCTCCGTCGCCTGCAGCGTGCCGATGGTGCCGGGCAGCACGCCGAACACGCCGCCCTCCGCGCAGGAGGGCACCATGCCCGGCGGGGGCGGTTCCGGGAACAGGCAGCGGTAGCACGGGCCGCGCCGCGCGTCGAACACGCTCACTTGGCCTTCGAAGCGGAAGATGCTGCCGTACACGTTGGGCTTGCCGGTGAAGACACACAGGTCGTTGACCAGGTAACGGGTGGGGAAGTTGTCGGTGCCGTCGGCGATGACCTCGTACGGCTCAGCGATCTGGCGCGCATTCTCCGAAGTGAAGGGAACATCATAGATGTCCACCCGAATCAGCGGGTTGATGTCGAGCATGCGCGCCCGCGCGCTCTCGACTTTGAGATGCCCCTCCTGCGCAGCGCCGTGGATGATCTGGCGCTGCAGGTTGGTCGGGTCCACCACGTCGTAATCGACCAGGCCGATGCGCCCTACCCCAGCCGCGGCCAGGTACATGGCCAGCGGCGAGCCGAGGCCGCCCGTGCCGATGAGCAATACGCTGGCGGCCTTGAGACGGCGTTGGCCCGAGAGGCCGACCTCCGGCATGAGCAGATGGCGCGAGTAGCGCAGGATCTCGTCGCGCGTCAACTCGGGCAGGATGGTCGTATCCAGGCCTTCCTTTTGTGTCATCAGTGGTTGAGTCAATTTCTCCTCCCCCCGAATCCTGACCATGCGCTACGCTGCAGTATATCCCCCCGCGATCGAGGGCAGCAGCGTCAGGCGCGCTCCGCTCGCGAGCGACACCTTGTCGTGGACTGCAGACTCGAGTTCCTCGCCATCAACGAAGAGATGCACGAAGGCGCGCAGGTCTCCGCGCTCATCGAAAATGTGCTGGTGTAGAGCTGGGTGCTGGCGGGTCAGATCGCTCAGGGCGTCCGCGACTGTGGATCCGTTCACACTCACTTCCTTTTGGCCCGCCGCGTATGGACGCAGCGGGGCCGGGAGAATCACCATTGCCATGTCTGCCTCCCCAACGATCTACCATAGCGACAACGTGCGCCGCCTCTGCATCCAGCGCGCAGCCAGATGGTGCCCTCAACCCGCCCCATCTGATCGCAGCGCGGGCTCGTTGGCGACCAGCGCCTCCTCCGAAAAGCCCGAGCGGTCGTCGAGCAGCCGCCACGAACGAGACTCATTCGCGTGCCCTCCCTGCACCGAGGTGATCATGTAGGATAACCATGGCAGGGCCAACGCGCGATCAGTCTCGGAGGGTTGGGCGGGATGATCCGGATGCGAATGGAACACGCCCACCACCTGCAGGCCGCGCCGCTCCGCCTCGGCTTCACCCGCCGCGAAGTCGCGAGCGTCGAGGTGATATCGCCTGCGCCGGGCTTCGCCCTCGCGCCGGTTCTCCAGCGGGAACAGGGCCACCACCTCGCGCCGCCGGCCGTCGTCGTTCCCCAGGAGCAAACCGACCCCTTCGTGCGGATAGCTGCGCTCGCCGTGTTGCCTTATTTGCACCCGCAACTCGTCTGGGATAAGGACGTGGCTCATGCGCGCCGCCAGAATTCTTCCGAGAGGTATTTGTGACCCGAATCCGGAAAGACCGCCACGACGACGCCCTGGCTCAGGTCGCGGGCAACTTCCAACGCGGCCACCGCCGCCGCTCCGGCCGAGACCCCGACGAACAAACCCTCGCTGCGGCTCAATCGTAAAACCATCGCGTGGGCGGCTTCCGTCGACACGCGTCGCGTCTCGTCGTGTCCGCGAGCGTTGTAGATTCCCGGCACGATGGCCGTATCCAGATGCTTGAGGCCCTCCAACCCGTTGAAGGCCTCATCCGGCTGCACGGCGACCAGGCGAATGGCCGGGTTGCGTTGGCGCAGGAATCGTCCGGCGCCCATCATCGTTCCAGATGTCCCCAGCCCGGCCACAAAGTGTGAGACTTGCCCGCGCGTGTCGTCCCAAACTTCCGGCCCGGTCGAGTCATAGTGCGCTTGCGCGTTGAAGGGGTTGTTGTATTGATCCGCGTAGAAGTAGCGATCGGGGTCGGCGGCGTGGATCGCGCGCGCCTCGAGGATCGCGCCGTCCGAGCCCTCGAGCGCCGAGGACAGCGCAAGGTCCGCACCGAGCGCACGCAGGATGGCGATTCGTTCCGGGCTGGCGTTGGCCGGAATCACCAAACGCAGGGGCACGCTGAGCGCCGCCGCAAACGTCGCATAGGCGATTCCCATGTTGCCGGAGGTTGCGTCTAGCAGAATCCGCCCGCCGTCCAGGCGCCCCTCGTTGAGAGCCGTGCGCAAGATGGACCACGCCGGTCGGTCTTTGACCGAACCGCTCGGGTTGTACCACTCGGCTTTGGCCCACAGGCTCACCTGGGCGGGCAACTCGGGGTCGAGCCGGCGCAACGGAAATAGGGGCGTGTGACCGACCGGGAAGGGAGCTG
>MGOA01000023.1 GCA_001796965.1 Chloroflexi bacterium RBG_16_64_43 | reverse complement strand
CGGTATACCGTGAGGCCGCCCGCGAAACGGTCCCCGTTACCGACCTCGCCGGGCACGAGAGGTACGATCGATCGCCGACGCGCGTCGCCGCCTGACGGATCGGCCCCCATGCCGTGATGCAACATCCTTCGACTCCGTGGGTCAGTGCGGCGACTCGCAGGCCTACGATCCGCGACAAGCGAGAGATGTTGGGAGTTGGGGGGCAGACTTATTCCACTTGACCATGCCCGCCAGCGAAGGCGGCTGGGAGGAATCGTGAAGTCGGAAACGAGCAAGACCAAGATGAGAATCGCGCCGTGGTTGGTGCTTTTCTTTCTCGCTCCGGCTATCGGCGAGCTGTTGTCCGGCTCATCGCCGCCGGCCGAATTCTTCAGTCCTTTCGGTTTGACGCTGCTCTGCCTCTTGTACGGGGCCGGCGCGATCCTCGTCCGCGAACTCACCTATCGCTGGGGCGGCGGTTGGCGCACGGTGCTGTTGCTTGGCGCGGCCTACGCCATCATCGAAGAAGGGCTGATGGTCAAGAGTTGGTTCGACCCGGGCTGGATGGACCTCGGAGTTCTCGGGGACTACGGCAGGTTCGCAGGTGTCAATTGGGTTTGGGCCGCCGGGCTCACGGTGTATCACACCGTCTACAGCATAGGCTTGCCGATCCTGCTCACTACGATCTTGTTCCCGGCTCGTCGCGACGAGCCGTGGGTCGACCGGCGTGGGTTGATCATTCTCGCCGGGCTGTTGGCTGCCGATGTGGCTGTGGGCTATCTGTGGATGACGCCCTACCGTCCGCCGGCCGTCGCCTACCTACTCGCCGCGATCGGCACTGCGGTTTTGATATGGATTGCGCGGCGCACCGCCGCGCCAGGTCCTGCGCCCGAGGCGCGCCCGCTGAGTGGCCCATGGCGAATGTTCATCCTCGGGCTCGGCTGGGCGATCGCCTTCTTCATTCAACTGTGGGCGCTGCCGAACACACGCGTGCCGGTCTTGGCATTGTTGGCTCTCCTGGCCGCCTTCGGCTGGGCATCGATCGCGCTTGGAAAGCGATTGGAGTCGGGGGCTGCTTTCAACTCGCCCCGCCACCTGCTGGCATTGGCTTCGGGAGTGCTCACCTTTTTCATCCTGCTCGCGCCCCTGCAGGAAATGGACCCGAGCCGCGCGGACAACACCGCGGGCATGTCAGTGGTCGGCGCCACCGCGGCTCTATTCCTTCTATGGATCGCATGGCGGCTGCGGATTCGGCCGCGGCCCGAGATCCCGCCGCGGGGCATGTTCTGATTTCGCCCAGGAACCTGCGGGCAAGGCGCAGGCTGCAGCTCGCGTTTCCTCCGTTGGGCGGACGGCGACTTCACGAGGTGGAGGGAGAGATGGCCGAGCAACTGAGAATGACGACTGTGATCAACGCATCTCCGCGAAAGGTATACGCCGCGTGGCTCGATCCTCGAGAGCACTCAGCATTTACCGGCAGTAAGGCGACCGGCGGGTCGAAGGTTGGGGACCCTTTCACTGCATGGGATGGCTACATCTTGGGTGTCCATCTCGAGCTCGAACCAGGGCGGCGTATTGTGCAGGCCTGGCGGACTTCCGATTTCCCGCCCGGGAGCGAGGACTCACGACTCGAAATCGTTCTGGCAGAGGTGGCGGGCAAGACGCGACTGGTATTGACCCAGTCCAACATCCCCGATGGCCAAGCCGAACAGTATCGTGAGGGGTGGGATGATTTCTATTTCGCACCGCTGGCGAAGTACGTCGCGGAACGTCCTGCTCGCAAGTCGCCGGCAGCGGCGAGACCGCGCGTGGCGAGAGGTGCGGGTGCGAAGTCGAAGGCGAAACCGCCCGCGTCGCGGCGCGCGCGCCCTAAGCCCAAAGCTAAGCCGCGCGCGGTCAAGGCTGCGCGCGGTAAAACCGCAGCAAGAAAGCGCACGCGCCGGCGCGCATGAATAGCCTCGGCGTTTGGCTGCCTAACGGCGATTGCGGAATGGGGCGGGCGGCGCGCGATCAGCCGGCCTGCATCTCGAGGATGAAAGGTTGCCAGGCGCTTGTATCCCGTCCGCGTTTCAAGGCGAAGTAGTAATCGCGGGCCATGTCGGCCTGCTGTTCGCGCTTGAAGGTCGACACCCCTTGCCCGGCAGCGTGCGCCGCGCGCAATCCGGCCTCGCCGCCGTAGTCATAGGCCTTCGGGCCGAGGCGCACCTGCTCGCCGATGGCTTGGGCCAGGTACGCCCACCCGGCGTGCTGGAATTGCCAGGCATGGGTCAACTCGTGAATCAACCAGCCCATATCGTTGAGGTCTCCCGCCTGGATCCGCGCCGGGCTCGTGTCGAGCGGGGCAGGCATATAGACGTGATTGCCCAAGGTGATCGCATTGGCCGAAGGCGGAGGCAGGCCACGCAGCCGGGCGTGCCAACGCGCCAGGGTGGAGGTCCAGCGCACGCCTTCGTCGATGCGGACCGCCTCGAGCCGCAGACTGAGAGCGAACACGCGCGATGCTTCCTCGCGTTCAGAGATTGAGAGCGGACGGGCCATCAGGAGTCCCTTTCCATGCGACATGTTACCCCGTCGGCGAGGAGATCGCCAGGGCACGCTGGCGGCGGTTGCCCGCACCATACGCCGATGATATAGTCACTCCATCGCGCGAACAACGCATCCCAGGCCGCCGCGGCGCGGCTGGACTCCGTCCCTCGAGGCGAGCATGGCAGATTACAGCCCTTCTGAGTTGATGACCGTAAACGCAGCGCGCCTGCTGCGCGATCGAGATGTGGTGATGGTGGGCGTCGGTCTGCCGAACCTGGCCTGCAACCTCGCGCGGCGCACGCATGCACCCAACTTAGTCATGATCTACGAGGCCGGGGTGATCGGCGCGCAGCCGGCCCGGCTGCCGCTATCGATCGGCGATCCAACCCTGGTTTCGGGTGCGATCGGCGTGTGCACCTTTTACGAGCTGTTCAGCTTCTTCTTGCAGCGCGGCTACATCGACGTCGGCTTTATGGGCGGGGCGCAGATCGACCGCCTGGGGAATGTGAATGCCACGGTGATCGGGGATTATGCCAAGCCCAAGGTGCGCCTTCCTGGTTCCGGCGGCGCGGTGGAGATCGCCGCGTGGGCCGATCGCTGCTACTTTATCACCCCGCACGAGAAACGCCGCTTCCCACCCAAGGTCGATTTCGTGACCTCGGCCGGGTACATCGGCCCACGCGCGCAGCGAGTGCAGGCCGGGGTGCGCGGCGGCGGTCCGGCGGCCGTGGTCACCCATCTCGGGATCATGGAACCAGACGACTCGGGCGAGCTTGTTCTCGCAGCGCTCCATCCGGGCTGCACAGTGGAAGCGGCCCAAGCCAACACCGGCTGGCCGCTGAGGTCGGCGGCCTCGCTGCGCGCCACCGAGCCACCCAGCGCGCTCGAGTTGCGCATTCTGCGCGAAGAACTCGACCCCCAGCGCATCTACCTTTCCTAGATCCGTTAGCTTTGGCCTGCGTGTGCGCTGCATCCCAAACGCAGGAGGATTGCTCTTTCGCGCGCGCAGCTCCCTCGCCGAGGCTATCTCTGCGCCGCCCGAGAAGGGCTCCTTCTATATAGAAGAGGGGGGCGCCGCCGGGGGGGCTACAGCCACTTGCGCCAGCGGAAGTAGAGGATGAGCGTGATGCTGACCGCAGCCATGAGGCCGAGTGCCCACGCATAGCCCAGGGGCCACTGAATCTCCGGCATATGCACGAAGTTCATCCCATAGATGCCCGCGATGAGTGAACTCGACATGAGCAGAATGGAGGCAATGGTCAGCACTTTGACCGCTTCGTTGAGGCGATTCGATTGGACCGAGAGGAAGCTGTCGAGCGCGTTCGAAAGCAGATCCCGGTACGTATCGACGCTGTCGGTGACCCGCACAAGGTGGTCGTAGACATCTTGCAGATAGGCCACGTCTTCGGTGGAGAAGACGGGCAGCTCGCGCCGCAACAGGTGGTTGAGTACGTCGCGTTCGGGTGCCACCACCCGCCGCATGTTGAGCAGACCTTTCTTGAGGCGAAAGATCGTTTCCAGCGACTTCGGGCTGTACTCGGTGAAGAGTGAATCCTCCAGATCATCCACCCGGTCGGCAATCTGATCCATCAGCGGGAAGTATTCATCCACCACGGCATCCAGCAGGGCATGCACGGCCGCCCCGATCTTCGGTTGCAGCGGACCGTTCTTGAGTTGCCAGCGGGCCATGCTATCCACCACTTCAGGCAGCGGCTGCTCGTGGATCGACACCAGGTAATTGGCGCCTACGAAGAGATGGAAGGGTTGAAGGTCGAGGTCGCCCGACTCGCCGATCAGCCGCGTTGCGTAGAACGCCAGCGAATAGTAGTCGCTGTACATGTCCACCTTCGGACGTTCGGAGGCGCGGGTGGCGTCTTCGATGGCCAGCGGATGGAAATGGAATTCCTCGCGTAGCAGCGCGATGTCGTCCTCCTGCGGGCGCTCGATATCGAGCCAGATCTGATTGCCCGGCACGGCCAATTCGCGATCGAGATGCTCGAAATCGATGCTCTGGGCAACCGTGCTGTTGTGGGCGATGAGCAGCGCGCGCATGGGTGGAGTCCTCCTGCGGGGCACAGTGCGGACGGAGTATAGCACGGCACATGCAGCGTTTCACCGGGTCTCCCCCGGCTGGGGGTGCCGTTCATCCATCCTTCAGGACACCTTCACACGGTCTTCACATGCGACGGGTATCTTTGTTTGTACAAGAACTGGCCGGGGGACTCGCGGGCTTACAGGCCAGCGCTCCGGCACTCCCAAAACGAGGTGAAGAATGCGAAAGGTATTGCTTTGGACGGGGGTGGTCGTGCTGGCTCTGGCGCTGGGCGTGGGCGGAGCAGCCGCCGCCGGCGCCCTCATGGTGCGCACGCAGGAAAAGGCGGCGGCCCTCGCCCCACTACCGGGCACGGCGCCCGGCGACGAGCTGCCGTTCTTCGGATTCCGCGGAACGGAACGACGCCGGATGATGCCTGGTTTCGATACCACCCCGCGCGGTGGGCTGGAGGCGTGCCCGTTCGACGGTTTCGGCGGCATGCCGGGCGGTATGATGGGCGCGTGGCGTGATACCGGCGATCAGAACGATGCCTGCCTACGCAACGATGGCTGGCGCATGCCCCACGGCGGCATGTGGGGCAACAGCGTTGTGCCATCCGCAATTCAGGGCGAACGCCTCACGCTGGATTCGGCCGTTGACAAGGCGCAATCGTATGCGCAGTCAATCGACCCGGCGCTGACCGTTGCGGAGGTAATGGAATTCGATCAGAACTTCTACGCGCTGGTCATCGAGAAGGACACCGGACGCGGTGCACTGGAGGTACTCATCGACCCGTTCACCGGTGCGATTCATCCTGAGCCGGGCCCGAACATGATGTGGAATACGAAGTACGGGCACATGCGCGGCATGCGCAACGGGGCGGCCGACAACTCGATCACTCTCGATGCGGCGCGCGAGAAGGCGCAGCAGGTTCTCGATGATACGCAACCGGGTGCCGTCCTAGCCGAGGGTGGTGTGAGTTTCTACGGTTACTACACGTTCGATTACCAGGTCGACGGAAAGCCGGCGGGCATGCTCAGTGTGAATGGATTCAATGGCCAGGTGTGGCCGCATACCTGGCACGGCGCGTTCGTCGCCGAGAAGGAGATCGCTCAATGAAGAAGTTCCCGTGGTTAATGGTGATTGTCTTCCTGGTGCTGCTGGTCTTGGCCTTTGGCGCGGCGCTGCCGTTCTTCACCCGCGGAGCGGGGATGATGCGCGGCGGGGGATACCTGCCGGGCCACATGGGAAGCTGGGGAATGATGGGGGGCTTTCCGCTGATGGGCGGGCTGTGGATGATCCTGGGGTTGCTCGTGCCCCTGGCCGTCCTGGCCCTGGTTGTGGTGGGCGTGGTCGCCCTCATCCGGGCGGTGGCCCGGCCAACGGTGGCGATGGCGAGCTGCCCGTCGTGCAGCCGGCCGGTTCAGGCGGGCTGGGTCGCGTGCCCGGCCTGCGGCCAGAAGCTTTAAGTTATGAGCTATCCGTGGAGGGCGCCAGCGGCGCCCTCCACTTCGTTTCGACGACTGTATAATCCTCCTGCGCCGCGCCTGCCGCGCGGCGCATTGGATGTCGCGATGAGCTCCACAATCCTCGTAGTGGATGACGAACCTCAACTGGTGCGCGTTCTGCGCGGCTATCTCGAGCAGGCCGGCTTTCGCGTGACGGCTGCGCACAGCGGCTCCGACGCCCTGACCCAGTTCCAGGCGCGCCGCCCGGACCTGGTGGTGTTGGACCTCAACCTGCCGGGGATGGACGGTTTCGAGGTGGCGCGCGCCATCCGCAAGCTGGGCGATACTCCGATCATCATGCTCACGGCACGGGTGGAGGAAACCGACCGCCTCATCGGCCTGGAATTAGGTGCCGATGACTATGTGCCCAAGCCCTTCTCCCCCCGCGAAGTGGTGGCGCGGGTGCGCGCCGTGTTGCGCCGCAGCCGGGGGCCGCGCGAGGCTGTCGAACTCATCCGCAGCGGCGATCTGGAGATCAGCCTTCCGCGCCATACGGTGACCCGAGGCGGCGAGACCCTCGAGCTCACCCCGACGGAATTCAACCTGCTCGTGACCATGGCCCACGAACCCGGACGGGCCTTCTCGCGCATGCAATTGCTCGAATCGGCGCAGGGCGATGCGTTCGAGGGCTACGAACGCACGATCGATGCCCATGTCAAGAACCTGCGGGCCAAGCTTGAGCGGGACCCCCGCCACCCTCG
>MGOA01000022.1 GCA_001796965.1 Chloroflexi bacterium RBG_16_64_43 | reverse complement strand
CGCGCCAGAACGCTAGAACTCCTCGTTGGGCGAGCGCAAGCGCAGAATCATCAGAACGACGTTCCACAATTCCCCGTCGGGAGGCATGAAGTAATCCTCCAGCGTGCATTTGGCCTCGAAGCCCAGGCTCTGGAAGGCCTTGATGAACGAGGTCTGGTCGTGGATGATCTGCGCCTCAAGCAGATACAGGTTTCGCTGGCGGGCGATTTCGATCAGCGCCTGGAGCATGCGGTTGCCGAGACCGCGGCGGCGGAAATCCTTGGCCAAGAAGATGAACACCTGAGCGCGGTGGCGCTCCGGGCCGTGGCCGAAGATCAGTGTGGCGTCGCCGACGATGCGATCGCCAACCACCGCCACCAGGTGCATCACTTTGGAGTGGTCCAAGTGCTCCACCCAAGCGGCGACGACCTTTGGGTCGCGCACCTCGTAGTGCATGTAGCGCCGCTCCTCGAATGTGGCCGCGGAGTACAGGTCGGCAAGCGGTTGGCGGTCGTCGGTCGCAAGGGGTCGCAGAAGGACGCGCGTGCCGTCTTGCAGCGTCAGCAATTGGCGGAAGATGAGCTCTTGATGGGTCACCATACCTCATACTCCTTGCCAGCGACGTGCACAACCTGCAGGTTCGCGTGGTAACGGCTGGCTCGTCCCGCACTGCAGCAGCCCGTGGATGTTGCAGTCTTCCCGCACCGCCTCTCCCTCACACGCCCACGGCGCAGCCGTGCTCCTGTCGTTCGCAGCTTCGCGGCCAGGGCCACATCCGTGGCGGGCCCGCCGCGCAGGAGGTCCCATTCGTGCTTCGCCCAGGATCTGCGAGACTCGGCCGACATCCCAGGCAGGCAGAGAAACAAGTGAACCTGGCCGACCATGGCCGCGCCCCCGACGAAGGGGCTCCCCGGCTCGGGTTGGGAAGACCCGCCGCGGTCTTCCCGACGGCATCGAAGACTTCGACCTCGCCGCCATGCTTTGCGCCCAGCCCATTCGTTCCGCAGGTTCGCGCCGGGCCCTAGGAGGTAGGACTTTCAGCGAGCAGCGTGCGCACGGCTGCTACGGCGTGCGGTAGCGCGGCGGCAACTTCAGGTGTCAGGTCTTCCGTGAGATCGAACACGCGCTCCGTTTCGATCGCCACCACCCAGATTTCCTCGGGCACGACCGCTTTGAGTTGTCGCGCCATCTCGAGCGCCGTCTGCAAGCTGGCCTCGTGGCCCGAATTGACGTGCCCCGCGCCGGGGTTGCGCAAATCACCGAGCCGCATCGTCGTCACCCGTCCGCGGGGGCCATCGCCGGTGGTCAGCGCGTCGATCAGTATGACGCGGCGGTAGCCCAACATGCGCTCCATCAGGCTCAGTCCGCCCTTCTCGCAGGTGTCGATTTCCGCTCCCAGCTCGTCTGCCGCCGCGTCCAGTGCCTGCGCCACGCGGCATCCGATTCCGTCATCGCCGAGCACGGGATTGCCAAGTCCCAGGACGAGCGTCGGGGGCAGGCCGGCTGTGGTCATCGCTCAGGGGTGCCTTTCGCGGCAGCATTCATGGAGCGTCGGGCGCGTCGTAGGCTGGAGCAGGGGGCAAGGGGCGCGCACGGCCGCGAGCCGCCCGTGGGGCCAAGCCTTCGCTCGGCATCCGTTTCACGGAAGCGAGAATCGGTAGCGTGAATGGTGAGTGGCGCTCGAATCTGGTGGAGACTAGGCGCCCCGTTCTCGCTTCAACATCGCGAATCGACTCGTCAGCCCTTCCGCGACCCGTCGGGCGACCGGGCCGGTCGGCCCCGGCAGCCCGCGGGGTCTTCGCCATGGGAAAGACAAATGCAATGCTGGGCAGGCACCCTCACGCGATGTACCCCGGCCCCGCTCACCTCACTGCACTCCAGCCGCCGACGCGGCATTCAACAGATCATTCCACCCGGCGGATTTGCGTGTCGGCCGGGTGGAACCAGGACTCAGCAGAACTGGCGGAGAACCTCCACCTCTTCTCCGTGGTGATTGTGTATCGTAACCTGCAGCGGCATCTTGCCCGGAAGCGAGTGTGTTGCGCATCCGAAGCACGGATCGTACGATCGGAAGGCCATCTCCACCCGATTGAGGATGCCTTCGCTCACCACGGTGCCCTTGTGGATGAACTCCTGCGCCGCTTTGCGGATCGACATGCTGATCGGCGCGTAGTTGTTCGTGGTGCCCACGATCAGGTTGGCCTTCGTCACGATGCCCCGCTCATCGGTGCAGTAGTGGTGCGTTAAGGTGCCGCGCGGGGCCTCGACGATGGCGACGCCTTCGGTGGGCTTCTCGGTTGGGATGGTGCGGAAGTTGTCGGAGGCGACTTCCGAGTCGCTCGCCAACTCCACCCAGCGCTCCGCGGCGTATAGCAGCTCGATCAGCCGCGCCCAGTGTGTGGCCAGCCGTTGGTGGACAGGTTTGCCGCCGAGGGTTGTGTAGAAGCGCTCGTATTCGGCCTGGGCCAGCGGGGTAGCCATTCCATCGGCGGCATTGAGCCGCGAGAGAGGCGTCGCACAGTACACACCCGAGTCCTTGCCGTCGACGAATCCCTTCCAGCCCACCTTCTTGAGGTACGGGAATTTCAAATAGGTCCACGGCTCGACATGCTCGGCGATCCAGTCGGTGTACTCCGCAGGGGCATAGGTGCCCAATCGCTTGCCCTCCGGGTCGACCACGCTCACCCGGCCATCGTAGAAGTTCACTTTGTTGTCGCCGTCCACCAGGCCGATGTAGTGGGTGCGATGGGTGTAGATATCACCCACGACCAGGTCGAGATAGGCCTCGTTCTTGAGGACGATGTCCTCGAAGAGCTTCAGGCTGAACTGACCGAACTCGACGGCCCATCGGCCGAGGGCCTCGATTTCTTTGCGCTGCTCCTCGGTGATGCCCTTGCTCAACCCGCCGGGGATGGAAGTGCAGGGATGCACCTTGCGCCCGCCGATGATTTCCACCACCGCGTGGCCGGCCTTGCGCGCCTGGATGACCTTGCCGCCGATCTCCAACCCAACCTTGTGGATGACTCCAAGGATGTTTCGCTCGGCCACCGGCGCATCTGGGCCCATGACGAAGTCCGGCCCGCCCAGGGCATAGAAGTGAGTCGCGTGATCGGTCACGTAAAACGCGCTGTAGAGAAGCTCGCGCAGCATTTTGGCCGTGCGCGGCGGGTCCACCTTGTACACAGCATCCGCCGCCTTGGCGGCCGCCATGTGATGCGCCTCCGGGCACACGCCGCAGATGCGATTGGTGATGATCGCCATCTCCTCGATCGGCCGCCCAACGACGAATCGCTCGAAACCGCGCAACTCGGGGATCTGGAAGTACGTGTTGGCCACCTCGCCCTCTTCGTCGAGGAAGATCTCGATTTTTCCGTGGCCTTCCAGGCGGGTGATCGGGTCAATCGTGATGCGCTGCATGCTGATCCTCCTCCCAAGTCGGCTTGCTGGCTTGGAGCAACGAGCCGGCCAGGTTGGTATGGTAGAACGAGCCCACCGGATCCGGGATCTGATCCAGGATGCGCTCGATTTCCTGCGGGTCGGTGCTATCGATGACCGAGGCCACAGCGCTCATCAACCGGCCGCCGAAATCGCGGGCGCCGTCGGTCGGGCCGTAGCATCCCACACACGGTACGCCGGCCATCGGGCAGCGGGCCGTGCATCCATTGCGCGTGGCCGGACCATTGCAGAGAATCCCCTGTTCAAGAAGGCACAGGGCCGGGTCCGGGCGGAAATCCTGGATGCGGGTGAAGCCGGTGATCTTCTTTTCGTTGCGGGTCCGGGTGCACTCGTCGCACACCGTCGAATGGCCTGCACCGATCACGGATCCCGCCGCCGGCAGAGTGGCTTCGCCCTTGAGGGCCTTGATCACCAACTCGACCACAGCCGCGATTTGCTCGGACTCGGGCGGGCAGCCGGGCATGTAGTAGTCGACCGGCACCGCCTGGTCGAGCGGCCGCACTACCGAATACATGTGCGGGATGTCCAACTCGCCCTCGGGCACGGTGTAGTTCGGCTGAGGCCGCAAGTTCTGCGGATTGTCGGTGGACACGGTGGAGAAGGCCGTGCGCAGTGTCTCCTCGCGAGTGGTCAAGTTGGAGAGCGCGGGGAAGCCGCCCTCGCACGCGCATGAGCCAAAGGCCACCAGGATCTTCGACTTGCGGCGCAACAGCTCGGCGATGTGCCGGTTCTCGCTGTTGCGGATGGCTCCGTTGAAGAGGCACAGCGTGATCGATTGATCGGGCATGGCCTCGACATCTTTGTACTTGGCGTCCATGGCCACCGGCCAGAAGACGACGTCGAAGTTGGCATCCACGTCGAGTATCTTCTCGTGGATGTTCAGCACGGCGATCTCGCAGCCTCCGCAGGCCGCGGCCCAGTACATGGCGAACTTCGGTTTCCCGTTGGCGGTCATGCCGGCACCTCCAGGGCAGCGGGCTTGGCGGGCAACGCCGCCGCGACGCCCGCTGTTGGCCAGTTTAGCGGCCCCAACGCGCGGACTTCCTCGACCAACTTGGTGATCTCACCGGCCAGGCGCACACCTTCTGCCGCGCTGGCCCACACCAACTTGACGCGCCCGGGCTCGACACCCATCTGCGCGAGCATGCGCTTGAGCAGGTGGTAACGGCGCATGGCTTTGTAGTTCTGTTCCAGGTAATGGCACTCTCCCGGATGGCAGCCGGTGATCATCACGCCGTCCGCCCCCGAAGCGAGTGCCTTGAGCACGAAGGTGGGATCCAACCGCCCAGAGCACATCAGGCGGATGAGCCGCACATTGGGCGCGTACTTCACACGCGCGGTGCCCGCCAGGTCGGCGGCGCGGTAGCTGCACCAGTTGCAGGTGAAGCCGATGATCACGGGTTCAAATGCTTCGGTCATGGATATCCCCTTCCTGAGCGGATTGGGCGACCGTGAGAGCCGGGAGCGGCAGCCGACTTGCGGCGCGCTTCGGCACGGCCCGCCACGGTTGACCTATACCTCCACGGGCTGCAAGTTTCGCAGCAACAATCCCTCCATCTGAGAAAGTACCTGCTCGTCGCTAAAGCCCGTGCCGCTGATCGCACCGGCCGGGCACGCGGCGACGCACGTGCCGCAGCCCTGGCACAGGGCGGGGTTAACCTCCGACACGGCCGTGTCGGCGTGGTACAGAATGGCATTGAACGGGCACAGCGCATTGCAGATGCGGCACCCGGAACAACGCGTTTCGTCGATGCTGGCGCGAACGGGTTCGAGGGCGATCTCCTTCTGCTGGATGCGCCCCATCACTCGGGCTGCCGCTGCCGCACCCTGCGCCACGCTGGCCGGAATGTCCTTGGGCCCCTGCACCGCACCCGCGATGTAGATGCCCTCGGTCATCGTCGCCACGGGGTCGAGCTTGGGGTGCTTCTCGATGTACCAGCCATCTGCACTGCATGAGATGCCGAACACCTTGGCCACTTGCTTGGCGTCGTGGCGTGGTTCAAGGCCGGCCGAGAGGACCACCATGTCCAGAGGAATGCGCCTCTGCTTGCCGATCAGCGTGTCCTCGACTTGGACGATGAGATGGCCCTCTTCTCCCGGCAGGCGGGCAAAGGCGCTCACTTCGGCCACTTTACCGCGCACGAAGTGAACCCCCTCCTCTAGCAAGCGATGATAGAACTCCTCGTAACCCTTCCCGGGGGCTCGCATGTCGATGTAGAAGTTGTAGACCTCCGCGCCGGTTCGCTCCCGGACCAGATGCGCGAACTTCAGGCTCTGCATGCAGCAGATCGAAGAGCAGTAAGCATGGTAGTTTTCGTCGCGACTGCCCACGCAGTGGATGATGCCGACCGACTTGGGCACGGTCGTGCCGTCGCGCATCACGACGTTTCCGTTGGTCGGACCGGCGGCATTGCACAGACGCTCGAACTCCAAGCTCGTGAAGACGTTCGGCAACCGACCCAGGCCGTACTGGGGGATGCGGTGAGCGTTGAAGAGGTCAAACCCGGTGGCCAGGATGATATTGCCCACCTTGAGAGTGATGATCTCCTCCTTCTGCTCGAAGTCGATCGCATCGGTCGGGCAGAACTTCTCGCAGGCCTTGCACGTGCCCTTGATGAAGTAGGTGCAGTTCTCCCGGTCAAGGACCGGATACTTGGGCACAGCTTGCGCAAAGGGGCGGTAGATCACCTTGCGCTTTCCCAGCCCGACTTCGAATATGTCATCGACGACTTTCTTGGGGCACTTCTCTTCGCACACCCCGCATCCGGTGCACAGGTCGACCTTAACGTAACGCGGCTTCTGGGTTACAGTGACTTCGAAGTTGCCGACGAAACCGTCGACCTTGGTCACCTCAGCGTAGGTCATCAGCGTGATGTTCGGATGGTTGCCGACGCTTACCATCTTGGGTGTGAGGATGCAGGCCGAGCAATCCAGGGTGGGAAACGTCTTGTCGAATTGGGCCATGTGCCCGCCGATGGAGGGCTCGCGTTCCACCAGGTACACCCGCGTGCCGCTGTCGGCGATCTCGAGCGCCGCCTGGATTCCGGCAATGCCCCCACCCACGACCAGCGTGGCCGGATGAATGGGGACGCGCAGCGGCTCCAGCGGTGCGTGATGAGTCACTCGCTCGACGCCACCCGAGAGCACGGCCTTGGCCTTGGCGGTGGCGGCTGCCTTGTCGGTGTGGACCCACGACACCTGCTCGCGGATTGAAACCAATTCGCACAGGTAGGGATTCAGTCCGGCCCGCGCGCATGCGGTACGAAAAGTCTGCTCATGCAGGTGAGGCGAGCAGGCTGCGACCACCACACGGGTCAGCCCCAGCTCCTGGATATCCTTCTCGATCAGTTCCTGGCCGAGGCTCGAGCACATGAACTTGTAGTCGCGGGCTATCACCACGCCGCGATGGGCCAGCCGCTCCGCGGCCCACTTGGCCACGCCCTCCACGTCCACCATCCCGGCAATGTTCGTTCCGCAATGGCATACATACACACCGATCTTCTCGGTCATTCGCTGCCTCCTCTCAAACCGGGCATCGGCCGGTTCGAGTCCGCCCTTCGTGAAGGATCCCTGAGCTCATCTGTGCTCAGGTTTCTCCGAGTCCCTATCTCTTCCCCAAACACCCAGCCTCACTCTAAGACATGAAGTCGACGTCCGCTGGGGGAACCATCACCTCCCGACGCTGGATAGAACCGGTGTCGGCAAGACCAGTTCCTTCCCGATCCCCAGTTTGTCAGGAGGAATACCGAGTGCCAGCCCGACCAACTGAGTGAAATACAGGACGGGGATTGACAGGTCCGTGCCGAACTCATGGTTGACCTGATTCTGGTAGCACTCAAGATTGACTTGGCACAGCGGGCAGGCCGTCGCGATAACCGCGGCGCCCGAATCCACGGCGCTCTGGAGCAGGGTCCGCAACATGCCCAGGGCGGCCGGGCGGCTGGTCAAGAGCAGCGAGCTGCCGCAACAACGAAGTCGGTCCGGGTATTCCACGGCTGTTGCGCCGATGGCCGTGAGCAAGTCCTCAAAGAAACGCGGCTGCTCGACATCCTCGTGGTCCTTCCTCGGCCTGAGGATCTGGCATCCATAGTAGGGGGCCACGTGCAAACCGGTCAACGGGTGAGAGACTTTGGCCTGGATGGCCTCCAGCCCCACATCCTGGATAAACACCTCGATCAGATGTCGCACCGCGATGGTCCCGGCAAAGTTGAGCTGGTCCTCGCTCAAGGCGACATTGACGTGCTCCGCCAGGTCGGGATCGTTCTTGAGGTGGGCATTGGCGAAATACAGATTCTTGTAACAACCGGCACACACGGCCACCAGGTCCAGCTTCTCCCGCTCCGCGATGGCCAAGTTGCGAGCACACAGCGCATGCGAGAGGATCTGGTCGACATGGAAATAGGCCGTGGTGCCGCAGCAATTCCAGTCCTCCAATTCCTTGAGCTGGATGCCAAGCGCGCGCGTTGTTTCCATCGCTGACATGTGATAGCTCAGCGCCATCTTCTCAACGGAACAACCTGGGTAGTAGGCGTACTCTTTCATTTGGCGTCTCCCATCGGGATGATCCGCCTCAACATCCGTCCGAAGTTGTCGAGCCTCTTAATCCTGGGGGGAAGGACAGGTAGTCTCCCCTTCAGCATCAGGCTGGTTGCGGTTTGGGCCTCTTGAAGGAACTCCTGAACGCCGAAGGTGAAAAGATAGGAGGTCGCCAGAACGGGCTCGTAAGACCTCCCGCTTTTGAAGATCGTCTTGACGAAGGTTTCCGAGAAGACGGGGCCAATCAATCCCTCCTTGTGCTGGGCTCTCCAAATAGATAGGCGCTTGAGCGCATACATCAGTTCCGCGATATCGATCCCTTGTGGACATCTCACGTTGCAGTGGTAACAGGAGGCGCAAGACCAGTACGTATTGCTGGCCATCACCTCCTCTTTAAGCCCGGCCGTAATCATTCCGATGAGTCGCCGGGGTGTATGGTCCATGTACGGCACCACCGGGCAGGTGCCCGAGCATGTGCCGCACTGAATGCACGTCGTGAGCGGATTTCCGTGCGCCGCGTAAAGGAGATTAGACACCTCGTCGCTAAATGAAAGTCTCTCGGCCATCGCATTTCCTCTCGATGCTCAGTCCCGCGGGCTGGGTGGCGCGCCGGCGGATGCAGCGGCCCCGCGCACGTCGCCTTCGGGAAAGGGTTGTCTCCTCGACCTCGGCCTCCCGTTCCGGCGCTATGCGGGCGAGGCCTTCTTCGCCTGCGCCGACTGCAGCAAAGCGCTGACCCGTTCCAGGAGCAGTTTCGGTTCGACCGGCTTCTCCACGAGTTCATCCACCTCGACAAACCGCGGGTGAACGGGTCCGCCGGGGAAGAGAAAGGCGATCTGCTCTCGAATGCCAGTGATGATGAGAACCGGCAACTCCCTCAACTTGGGATCTTTGCGCATCTTGCGGGCGACCATGACGCCTTCGGCCCCGCGTCCCATCATGATGTCGAGCAGCAACATGTCGTAGGGTTTGGACTGCAGAGCCTCGAAGCCATCCTTCGGATTGTAGGCGACGTCCACGAGGTAGTTGGCGCTCTCGAGGATGGACCGGATCCCTGCGACGAAATCCGGGTCGTCGTCGATGATGAGCAGATGCTTTTGCGAATTCATCGCATGCCTCCCATCTGGGGTAAGGACAAAGGGTCTGTCTCGGCCTGCGCCTGGGACAAGGCAGGCAGGCGGATGACGAAGGTGCTGCCTTGGCCGAGTTCGCTTTCCGCCGAGATCGACCCGTCATGAACCTCGACAATGCGGCGGGTAATGGCGAGCCCCAGCCCGCTACCGGGTTGGGGCGCTTCGCCGGACTTGCCGCGATAGAAATCCTCGAAGATGCGAGGCAGGTCCTCTTTGGCGATGCCCACGCCCTTATCGGCAACAGAAACCACGATCTGGTCTCCCTCCTGCCGGGCGCAGACGAGCACCGCTTTCCCGACGCGCGAGTACTTGACGGCGTTGCCCAGGATGTTTACCAGGGCCTCGACCAGAGTCCCCTCGTCACCCTGAATGCGGGCCAGGGGGGTCTGCAAGTCGGTGTGGATGTCAACTTCCTTGCGCGTGGCCTCGGGCTGAACAACCTCGACCGCCTTGGCAATCCACGTGGATACGGCGGTCGGCACGAAGTTCTCGCGCACCTTATCCAAATCCGTGGACATCACGCGCAGCCAGGTATGGATGAGTTTCATTAGGTCGTTGACCCGCGCAGAGCAACGCTCAAGCCGCGATCGCTGATCATCGGTCAGCCGGCCGGCCAGCTCTGCCCCCAGGGCAAAGAGGTTCTGCTGCACAGCGTTGAGGGGAGATTTGAGCTCGTGGGAAACGATGGCAGCGAAGTGCTCGCGCAACGTTTCTTTCTCTCTGCGCAGGGCCATCGTCTCCAGCACCAGAGATCGCTTTTCGAGACCTCTTCGTGTGATGAGACGCAACTCATCCGGAGTGAATGGCTTGGGAAGGAAATCAAACGCACCTTGCTTCATGGAATCCACGGCCGAATTCACGGTGGCAAAGCCGGTGATGACGATGGCGACGATGGTCGGGTCGATCTCGCGCAGCTTCTCGAGCACCGCAAATCCAGACATGCCTGGCATCTTGAGGTCCACGAAGACGAGGTCCGGGTGGAAGTCCTGCGCCATGCGCAGACCCTGAGCGCCATCCGAGGCGGCCGCCACCTCGTGGTTGCCGTCCCCCAGGATCTCGCTGCAGGAATCGGCTACCACCGCTTCGTCGTCGATGATGAGGATCTTAGGTCGCGTTGCCACGCGTCACTGCCTCTTCCGCCGCCATGGGGAGCCGCACGGTAAAGCACGTGCCGCGGCCCACCTCGCTCTCGACCGTGATCGTCCCCTTGTGCTCCCGGATGATGCCGTAGCTTATGGCCAGCCCCAGCCCCGTTCCATGCCCCACGTCTTTGGTGGTGAAGAAGGGGTCGAAGACCTTCTCGAGATTCTCTTCGCTGATGCCGCGACCGGTGTCTTCGAATGCCACTTCGACAAAACCGCCGGCCGGCTCCTCGCGCGTGCTCAGCGTCAACCGGCCACGCCCGTCCATCGCCTCCGCCGCATTGATCAGCATATTCATGAACACTTGCTGGATCTGCGAGGGGTCCACGACGACAGGAGGCAGGTTTCCCTGAAGATTCCTCTGCACCTGGATGTTGTGCAGCAGTGCTTGGTCCTCGATCAGGGCGAGGCATTCCCGCAACACGCCGTTGACATCACATGGCTGCTTGAGCGGCTTTCGCTGCCGGGAAAAGTCCAACAGGCCTCGGATAATCTCCGTGCAACGCTTGGCTTGGACGACGATCTTCTGAACGAATGCTCGCGACGAATCGCCGTCCGCCATCTTCTCCAGCAGCAGGTGGGAGTAGGCGACAATCCCCTGCAGTGGGTTGTTCACCTCGTGGGCCACATTGGCGGCCAGGTGACCGATGAGCGCTAACCTCTCGGACTCCATAACCTTGCGGGTTGTGAACTCCTTCAACTTCTGATCGCGCTCCTTGAGCGTCGTCGTCATGAGATTGAAGGTCTTCGCCAGTTCATGCAGTTCATCGTTCGACTGGATCTGCACTGTGGCGTCGAGGTTACCGTGAGCGATTTCCCTGGACGCGGCTGCGAGCTTGCCGATGGAACGAGAGATCGGGCGTGCGACGAGGTAGGCGAGAGTCATCGCGCCGGCGACTCCGAGCAACGCAATGCCCAGGAACACAAGGACTGTCTCTCGCTGCAGATCGCGGTATTTCTGTTCCAGGATGCCGACATACAACACGCCCACGATCTGGTCGCTGAAATCCCGAATGGGTTCGTAAGCCGTGATGTACCAGTCGTTGACGACATAGGCGCGACCGACCCACGGCTCGCCCTCGACCACCACCTGGTTGTAGACATCCTCTGCCATTCGTGTACCGATGGCGCGCGTGCCATCTTCGTTTCGGACATTGGTCGCTATCCGCACGTCGTCCTGAAATACTGTGGCGGTTCCGATGTCCTTGCCGCCGTACATCAGATCTTGAAAGACGGTCTGCTTAACCTTGTCGACGAGTTCAAAATCCCCATTGAGCAGGACCCCCCCGTACACGACGCCGATCAGATTCTGCGCATCGTCGAACACGGGCGCCGCTGCCTTGAGCATCAACCCCGCAGTCTCTTGGCTCTCCGGGCGAATTCTGGCCCGGGGGGTGTCGATGAACTCGATGCGAGCCTGCTCGGCCAGGGCCGGCGATTCCAGCTCCAGGTCCTGCGCCGAGACCAGGATGGTCGAGGCCGCAGGTTGCAGGTCCTTCAATGCCGCCTGAACGAGCTCGTCGTGACTCTGGTCATCGCCCAGTACGCCGGGATTGCTGCTGCGCACAAGAACTCTGCCAGCCGCATCGGTAATGGTCAGGACGTCCAGCGCCTCTCGATCTCGAATCCTGGATAATTCGTCCGTGACCAGCTCAACATCTCCCGACAGCAAAGCGTTCATCAGGAGGAATCGATCGGCGGTGAAGCGAACCACATCCGTGATGTTGCCGAGTCTTCCCGAGTAGATCTCGCGAGCGGCGTTGAGGTCGTAGCGCACCTTCTGCTGGGCTTCATCCACGATTCGGTGGCCAATCAGCTCGATCCCGGCGACGATGAACACAACGCTCATGAGAATGATGACCAGTAGAAACCCGAGTATGAGTTTAGCCGCGATCGGAATCCGCCAGCGGGCGCTACTTCGCCGCGTGGCAATCGATCCGGGCAAGCTGGCTGCGGGTGCGCTTCTGGTAAGGCTGGCCATAGCCTGAACTCGCCTCATTGAAGCCGGCCGACCCTCGGCGCCGGACGGCCCTACTGCGGCGTTCCTCCTTGTATTGCCTCATCCACAAGCTCGATCAGATCCTTCACCACGATCTTCCCTTCGAGCCCTGTCGTCTTGAGCGCATCCTGGAACATGACCAGGTCTTTCGGACAGGAAACCACCAGGATGCCGACATCTGGAACAGCGGCCGCTTCTCGTACGCGGCTTTCGGCTGGTCGTTCTTTCGCGCCGGGCGTCTCTTGCATCCAGATGCGGCCGCCGCCGGCACCGCAGCACAAGCCGCACTCCCGATGACGGGGCATTTCGACGACCCGGCAGCCGATGGCTTCCAGCACGCGGCGCGGAGCGTCGTAGACTCCGTTGTAGCGGCCCAGGTAGCACGGGTCATGATAGGTCACCACGTGGGTCGAGCGGTCGATCAGGGAGAGTTGGCCGGAGGCGAGCAGGCGCTCGAGCACCTCGGTGTAGTGGTAAACGGGACGCGTCAGGCCGTATTCGTTCTTGAGTGCGTTGTAGGTGTGGGGGTCGGTGGTGACGATTTCCGCGTAGTCGCACTTGTCGAGGGCTGCCTTGTTTTTCATCGCCAGGAGCTCGTACAGACCCTCCTCGCCAACTCGCCGAACGTCGTTGCCCACATTGCGCTCGGCCTCGTACAGCAGGCCGAAGTCCATTCCGGCGTGCCGGAACACGCGCGCCGTGGCTCGCGTAATCTCGAGCAACGTTGGGCTGTAGGAAGCGTAGTCCCCCACAAACCACAACGTGTGTGCGGGCTCCTTGCGTATGTCCTTGATGCGAGGCTCGAGGCCCTGAGTCCACAACGCACGTTGGCGGTCCGACTTTCCGAAGGAATTGCCATAGCGCCGCACGGTCCCCAGTGTGTCCATCAAGCGGGCGTCGGCCTTCTGTTGCGCCAGTAGGGATCGCCGCAAGTCGACGATCGATGCGAGATGGTCGACGAACACGGGGCAGGCTTGAGAGCACGCCCGGCAGGTCGTGCAGGCCCACAACTCATCGGGCGTGATCACATCGCCTGCCAAGGCATGGCCGTTGCCGCGCGCCCATATGTGCGCATCCAGCTTGATCATCACATCGCGCGGAGAAAGGGGCAGCCCGCTGGAATAGGCCGGGCAGACGTCCTGACATCGGCCGCACCGGACGCAGGCCTCGAAGTCGAGTATCTCCTTCCAGGTGAAGTCGCGCCACACCTTCACCCCCGGCTCGCGGTCCGCCGGCGTGACCGTCAGCGTGCCGCCTGGCTGCAACGAGCGAAAGAAGATGTTGGCCGGGGCTGCAATCAGGTGGAACAATTTCGTAAAAGGAATGCTGGCGATGAAGGTGAACGCAATCACCGCATGGCTGGACCACAACGCAATGTGCAGGTTGCGATTCGTCGGGTCCCCCAATGCGATGAACCACCCCGCCACCATCCGCCCGACAGGAGACCAGCGTGCCCACTCGGGCTGGACAACGGCGATGCGCAGTCCCTCGACCAGATACCCGGATAGCGCAATCAGCATCAGCATGACCAGAACATATGCGTCATCCCACGCCAGGATCGGTCGTGGGGCGTTCCCCAGGCGGGCGGGCCGGAGCATGTAGCGGCGAACGATGGCCATCGTCAGACCGATTAGCACCAGTAGCCCAAGGACGTCGAGGACCAACTCGTACACCACATAGACCCCGCCGGTGAGGAACTGAAAGCCGAAGAAGAGACGGGTCACGTCCCAATCGACGGTGGCCAGGGCCGTTCCCATGAGAAGCGCGATCATTCCCCAGAAGATGGCTAGGTGCATAATCCCGGCGTAGGCTTCTCGCGCGGTCCGCACCTGCCCAACGGCGTGGACCACGACCGACCCCAACCGCGCACCCAGCCGATCCGTGCGCCGCTCGGGGCGGCCTTGCCGCCACCGGCGGATGCGGCGGAACACCCCGTAGGTGAAGACGAGCATGGTCAACACCATGAGGACATACTGGACAAGCTCGGCCCAATGGGGGATGTTCCAGAAAGTCTCGCGGATGGGCATCTCGTCTTCCTTCCGAGTGTCGCTACGGCCGCGGGGCCTGCCGGATCTTCTCGGTCAGCGCGGGCAGCAAGTCGAACATGCTGAGCAAGGTGCCGAAGTGCGCGACGTTGAAAATCGGCGCGCGCGGGTCTGTGTTTATGGCAATGATCAACTCCGCGCCGCTAATTCCTTCGACGTGCTCCGGCGCGCCGCTGACCCCCAGCGCCACATAGCACTTGGGTTTGACGCTTACGCCGGATTTGCCCACCAGGCGCGGCACGGGAAGCCAGCCTTGGTCGACCACCGGGCGCGAACCGCACACGACGCCCCCCAGGGCTTGGGCCAGCGCCTCGGCCAGCGCGATGTTGTCCGCTTGTTGAATGCCGCGTCCAACTGCGACCAGCATCGGCTCCTTGGCGATATCGACATCGGCAGCTTGCGGCTCGATGTACTTCTTGAGCGTGATGCGCAAGCCCTCCAGGGCTGCGGAGGGGGCCATGCGGACGACTTCCTTCGGTCCGGGCAAGCGAACCGCCTCCGGTTTGTATCCTCCCGGCACGATGGTGAGGACACATACCGGATCAGGGATCGGACCCTCGGCGATGATCTTGCCGCCACAGGTCGGGCTGGAGTACCACGGCCGGCCGTCTTCGAGCTTGACGCGCTCGCAGGAACTGATGAGCGGAGCGTTAAGATCCAGGCTGACGCCACAGGCAATGTCCATTCCCATGGAGGTATGGCCGAAGAGTATTGCGCGCGGTGCAAGTTCTTTGGCTAGCCCGGATATCGTCCTGCGGTATGCCTCAGGCGTGAAGTCCGCCAGGCTGGCGTGGTCGACGTAGATCACGCTGTCTGCGGTGCCAAGGGTGCCGGCCAATGGTTCAGCGTTGTGTCCCAAGAGTACCGCAACCAGTCGGATCCCCAGCCCATCGGCCAGGATGCGCCCGGCGGCCAGCGAGGTGTAGGTGATGTCCATCACTGCGCCGCGCAGGGTTTCGACGACCACCCAAATGTCTTGACTCATTGCGATCCTCCCGGAACCTGGCAGGCGTTTGAGTCTGGCGCTACCCTCGCGGGGCCAGCAGACCGCGTTCTCGCAGCACAGCCACCAGCTTGTCTGCCACCTGATCCGTGCTGCCTTCGATCATCTCGGCGTGAGTGGTGGCCTCCAGCCGAGACATGCGCTCGACGGCCGCTGCGCCGCCGCTGTCGAACTCGCCGGTCTCGATTTCTTCGATCGTGGCGCTCTTCATGGCCTGGGTGATCAAGCTCGTCACGACGTAGCGCGGCGGTTTCTCGGCTGCCTGAATACCAAACACGGCCGGTAGGGCTACGTCCATCTCGGCGACCAACCCGCCAGGGTACTCCTTGCGCGCCATGCACTTGCCGTCACTCACTGTCAAGCCCGCCACATATCCGAGGTAGGGCATACCCAGGTGCTCGGCCAGCAGCGGTCCCACCGCCCCGTCCAGATCGTCATGTGCCTGGACACCTGTCAACACCAGATCGGGGTGAAGATCGCCGATCACCTTGGCGAGCGTGCGCGCGAGTGCGTGGCAGTTCACGCCTGCCGAGAAGTCCCCGATCAGCTTGATCAACCTATCGGCGCCCTTCGCCGCAGCCGTGTAGAGGACGTCGTCCGCGCCTTCGAGGTCCGGGGCCACTATCGTCACCTGACCGCCGCCACGCTCCTTGAGCAGGAACGCCTGCTCAATGGCGTGATCGTCGAATTCATTGATGATCAGGCGCAAGAACGTGCGATCGAGCGCCGCCCCGCCGGCGTCGATCTCGAGATCTTCCACCAAGTCCGGAGCAAGCTTGATCGGAACGACGATGTGCATCGGGCTCTCTCCTAGGCCGACATCGCGTCGGCGAGCAATTCGGCGATGTCTTTGACGACCAGCTTGTTCTCGGCCCCCAGGCTCTTGAGGGCATCTTCAAAGCGTGGCGCTTCGTAGGGGCAAGCGACAGCCAGGGTCTGGGCCCCCGACGCCAAAGCCTCTTGGATACGCCACTCCGACATGCGCGTGTGTGTCTGCTGCCATGCGAATCCGTCAAGCCAATTCCCGCCACCGCCGCCCCCACAACAAATGCTGGTGGCGCGGTTGTGGGCCATTTCAACCAGCTCGAGGCCGGGAATCGCCGACAGAACTAGGCGAGGCTCTTCGAAGATGTTGTTCTTATTTGCTCGCCCGATGGCGCACGGATCGTGGTACGTCACCGCGGCCTTATGCTCATGCCTAAGCAGGGGTTTGATTTGTTCGATCCGCTCTGCCAGGAACTGAGTGTAGTGTTTGATCGGGACGGATACGCCCACGCCCGGGTACTCGTGCTTGATGACGTTGTAGGCGTGAGGATCGGTCGTCACGATCTCCTGGTACTTGTATTTGCGCAGCACCTTTCCGTTCTTCTGCGCGAGGATTTCGAGCAGGCCGCGCTCGCCGGCCAGGTATTGAACGTCCCCGTCGCTGTTTTCCTCGGGCCCCAGGATGCCGAAGCGAATCCCCAGCGCCTGGAAGATCCTGGCCATGGCTTGACTGGCGAGCACGGCCCGCGGATGATACGAGGCATAGTCGCCGACGAACCACAACACGTCGACCGGCTCCTTCGTCTGGGCCATGAGCGGAATGGCAGGGGTGATGCTCTGGCACCATGCACTGCGTTTGCGGGGCGATTCGCCGAGTGTGTTCCCGTAGCGGCGCGTGTTCTCGAGTGCGGTCTGCAATTCGGCGGGGACCTTCCGCCGGAGCAACATCTCGGTCTTGAGGCTGGCCATGAGGCCACTGGTCAATGGGATTTGAGCTGGGCAAACGTTGGCGCAGGCAAAACACGATACGCACAGCCAGACGGTCTCGCTTTCGAACACCGGGTCGAGGTCACCGGCGCGCACTGCTGCGATCAGCGACTGCGGCGGGAAGTTCATCGCGAATCCGTAGGGGCAGATGCCGCTGCACATCCCGCACTGGAGACAGAGCTTCAGCTTTTCGCCACTCGGCACAGCCTCCATAACCCGATCGTAGAACGGACGCTCGACTGTGGGTGTCGTGGTCACGGGTCAACTCCTGCGAAGCACATGGCTTAGTTCGCCCGATCGGTCAAATGCACCATCAACCGGCAGAATCCGATGCTCGCCGTGGGATCGGTTCGGTAGCGCTGCCGGGCTACCCTCTTGGGCAAGAGCGTGAAACGAGGTCCGTAGATTTGGGACGAATCCTAGGCAAGAACGCATGCTTTGGCCATCCCAGATAGGCCGAACCTACTCAGAATGATGGTTGCACTACACCTTGCCTAATTGGAGTGACAAAGGTCACAAGCGGTAGGGTGGTATGTCACCAGGGGACAGGTGGTCAGAGGAGGAGGATGAGGGCTCCGCGCACCCACACCTTCGACCCATCAGATGCGGCAGCAAGCTGAACCCCCGCCGATCCGCGCGGACTTCCGAGCGCTTCGCGTGACCGCATTCTGACGACGGGCGGCCGCTCACCACGCGGTGTCGTCACTTGACGAAGTCCAAGTGCATCATGTGATCGCGATATCGCTGAGCGGTCCTTCAATTCATCCCGCGCGGATGGAATTAGTCGAGACAAGTGGAGGACGCGGATGGGGGAATCGGTGCGGACCCGGGCAACCGGGTCCGCATGTCACGTGTGAAACGACCAAGGAAAACGCAGGCGGCGTGGGCGCGCGAGGTCGAATGGCGGCTCCTCAATTCCGGCGTCGGCCAAGTCCGCCAATCAGCAGCACGTAGTAGAGGAGCTGGAGCACCGCTGTCGCCAGTGCCGCTACGTAGGTGAGCGCGGCGGCATCCAAGACTGCGTTGACTCCGCGCGTCTCCTCATCGCTGGAGAGCATCCCGCTTTCCACCAGCAGCCTGCGGGCCCGAGCCGAGGCGTTGAACTCGACCGGCAGGGTGGCCAACGCGAAAACGCCACCCAGGCCGAATGCCCCGACTCCCAGCCAGGCGATCGGCACCATGCGCAGGAAGAGACCCAGCATGATCAAGATCCAGCCAAGATACGATCCGATATTGGCTGCCGGGATCAGCGCGGCGCGCAGCCGGAGAGGGAAGTAGCCTTCGCGATCCTGCAGGGCATGGCCGATTTCGTGCGCCGATATCGCCAGCGCCGCCACAGAAGGGGCTTGCGCGACGCCTGCCGAAAGGCGCAGCGTGTTCGATCGTGGGTCGTAATGATCGGTCAATTGGCCGCGCGTACCCTCCAGGCGCACATCACCCATGCCGCCATACGCCAGCAGGCGCTTGGCCGCGTCGGCGCCCGTCATTGAGCGGCTGTTGGGAACGCGCCCCCACTTGGAGTATGCACGGCTGACGCGCACTTGGGCAATGAATACGAGCAAGAAGGCCGGCACCATGAACAGCAAGTAAAAGGGATCGTAGAAGAACATGGGAATCTCCATTCTCAAGAAGACCGTGCGCTGAGGAGTTCGATCGCTCTCTCGAGCTGCGGATCGCGCCCGGCGCTAAGATCTTCCTCGGTCAGCCCCACGACCACATCCGGCGTCAACCCAACCTCCGCGATCTGCCGGCCGTCAGGCGTCAGCCAGCGGGCGATCGTGATGCGCACCGCGCCCTGATCGTTCTTGAGGGGGATCCAGTTCTGCACTGAACCCTTGCCATAGGTTACTTCGCCCACGAGCTGGCCGCGGTGGAGGTCCTGAATGGCGCCGGCGACGACCTCCGAGGCGGAGGCTGAGCCGCGATCTACCAGCACGATGAGCGGGACTTCGGTGGCCAACCCGCCGCGCAGGCTTGAGATGGTCTGACGCGAGCCATCGCCGTATTGCTCGATGAGCACCGTCTGGCCTTGGCTTAGGAATTGAGAGGCGACCTCTACCGACGCTTGCAGCGACCCGCCCGGGTTCCCGCGTAAGTCTAGGATGAGGCCAGTGGGATTGGCTGCGAGCAAATTCTGGAGCGCCTGGCGCAGGTCGCCGCCTGTTTGGTCGGCGAATGCGTAAAGACGTACGTACGCGATGCTCTCATTCAGCATGTGAGCTTCCATGCTGGGAATGTCGATGTGCGCCCGGACCAGTTCGAATTCGAGCAGGTCGGCCTCGCCCTCCCGCTGCACGCTGAGCACAACGGTTGTCCCCGCCGGCCCAAGGACCTTGCGAACGACCTCATTGCCGTTGATCCCGGTCATGTCCTCGCCGTCGACGCGGATGAAGGCATCCCCGGTGCGCAGCCCCGCCTTTTCGGCCGGTGAATCGGGGAAGGTCGAAATAACTTCGACGTAGTCTCCGGTGATGTCGACTTCGGCGCCGATGCCTTCATAGCCGCCTTCCAGCGGAGCGTTCGCCCGGCGATACTCCTCCGGGTCCATGTAGGAAGAGTGTTCATCGCCAATCGAGTCAATCATGCCCCGGATGGCGCCGCCGACGAGCTTGGCCTGGTCGAGCGGCTGGTCGACGAACTGCTCATTGACGATGTCCCATGCCTCCCAGAAGGGGGCAAACGCAATGCGGAGGGCCTTGGGTGTGCCCCCCTGGTCCGCTGAGTCTTGCCCGAGGGAGGCGGAGGTCGGCAAGCCGGGCAGGTTCGGCAGCCACTCGAGCGAAGTGCGGCCTGCCACGAATCCGGCGCCGGTGGCCGACGCCACCAGGCCCACCGTG
>MGOA01000021.1:4216-7080 GCA_001796965.1 Chloroflexi bacterium RBG_16_64_43 | reverse complement strand
GCGACCGCACAATTGCACGGACTGATTGAGATCGCAAGGGCCTTTGGGTCTCAGCATGAATCCTCTGTGGTCTCTGTGGACTCTGTGGTGAGAATCTTGAGGGGGCCAGATGGAGCTTGAAGGCAAGGTAGCAATGGTGACCGGCGGCGCGCACCGCGTGGGGCGCGCCATCCTGCTCGCGCTTGCGCGCGCCGGCGCGGACGTGGTGCTGCACTACAACCGCGCCGAGGCCGAGGCCCTCGCCACGCGGGCCGAGGCGCAAGCTCTCGGGCGCCGGGTGCTGCTCGTGCGCGCCGATCTCTCACGGGTGGAAGACATCGAGTCGATGTTCGCGGAGGTGCGCCGCACCTTCCCCGCACTACACGTGCACGTCAACTCGGCCGCCATCATGGAAGCCCAGCCGGTGGATGAGGTCACCGCCGCCGATTGGGACCGCACGCTCGACCTCAACCTGCGCGCACCCTTCTTCTGCGCGCAGCACGCGGCCCGGCTCATGCCGCAGGGCGGGGTGATCATCAACATCGCCGACGTGGCCGGGCTGCAGCCCTGGGCGCGCTACCCGGTGCATTCGGTCAGCAAGGCCGGAGTGGTCATGCTGACCCAGGTGCTGGCCCGCGCGCTCGCGCCGCGCATCCGCGTCAACGCGGTGGCCCCCGGACCGGTGGCCAAGCCGCCCGGCCTGGCTGCGGAAAGGTGGCAGGCGGTGACGCAGCGCATGCCGCTCAAGCGCGAAGGCGCGCCGCAAGATATTGCCCAGGCCGTTCTCTACCTGGTGCAGGCCGAGTTCGTCACCGGAACGATCCTCACTGTGGACGGGGGCGCTCACCTGGTGTAGGGCGGGAGGCTGCACATGCTTGAGTCCGCGCAACATCTGGCCTCGCGCATTGAGGCGGAAGGCCGCAAAGCCGCGGCCTTCTTGCGTGCGCTGGATGAAACCAACCTGGCGCAGATCATCTACAGCGAGTCGCCGCCCTGGCAAGCGCGCGAGATCCTGGCGCATCTGACCTCCGCCCAAGCAACGGTGCTGCGCACGCTGGTCTCGGTCCTGGCCGGTGGGCCTGACCTGGACCGAGACATGGACTTGGACGCATTCAACGCAGCCGAGGTGGCCCGCCTGGCAGGCCTGCCCGCGGCGCAGCTCGTTGCCCAGTTTGAGCAAGATTGCGCGGCGCTTACCACGCGGGTGGCCCAACTCACGCGTGACGATCTGACCCGGCGGTGCTGGCATCCGTGGTTGGGCGACACGACGGTGGAGGAGACGCTGCGCCTGGCCTATCGCCACACGATGATGCACGTACGGGACATGCGGCGGGCTGTGACGGGCGGCAGCCGTGGGGGGAAGGCCCAGGCCGCGGCCGACACCGGCGTGAGGCAGAGCGGCACTTCGCGTGCGGCGAGACTGAGCCTCTTCCTGCGCGAGGCTCACGCCCAGTCGTGGCCACACCTCGTGCGCCTAGCCGAACAGGCGGGCGTGGTCATCGTCTACCCCGGCCAGCCGGAATGGACCGTGCGCGAACTCCTGGCCCACCTGGCGGATGCCGAGCGGGGCATGCTGGGCCAGGTGCGGCGCATCATTCGCGGCGAACCCGCGCTGCCGGAGGGCTTCGACCTGGAGCGTTGGAACCGGCGCGCTGTCGAAAAGCGTGCGGCCGCGACCACCGCCGATCTGCTCGCGGAAATCGAGAGCGCGCATGGCGCATGGGTTGAGTTCGTCGAGACACTTGACGACGCGGCATTGGATCGTCAAGGCCGCACGGCCGAAGGCGAGCTCCTGACGGTGGAGGCCTTTGCCCGCCATGCCGCCGAGCATCGCATGAACCACACCTGTGATGCCGAGAAGGCCGCGCGCGCCGGCCAGGCCTAGCAGGCTGCTGAAGAAGCACCATTGCATTAGAACCCCCACCCCTGACCCCTCCCCCGGCACGTCGCAGAGTTCGCGCGAAGTCGTCAAGCCGGGGGAGGGGAGAAGCTATGAAGGAGGCGGGGGGCCAATAGCCCCCCGCCTCCTTGTATTTCTCTATCCCCCTCTCCGCCGCAGCCTGGTCTAAAGAAGGATGTCTCCGTTCGGAGAGGGGGTTGGGGGTGAGGCGGAATGTCTCACCGAGTCCGGCAATCCGCGCGCGTGCCCTACCCGGCGCCGCGCGGATCCGCGAGTCGCAATGCGTGAGGAAGCGCGCGAGGGCCGCGCTGCTAGCCAATGGCTGACGCAAGCGGCTCGGCCAACCTCGGATGCTATAATTCCCTCACTCCATCATTTGACTCCAGCGCAATCACCATGCCGGGCGCGTGCGGGCCCATGCGTGCATCGCACGGCGGCAGCCACGACTGAAGCTCTCGGGAGGGCAATCGTATGGCCACATCAGGTTTCTATCTTGGCCGCACGTACGATCTCGCAAAGGCCAAGCTGCTCGAAGAGCAGGTCAACTACGATCCCGATGATCTGACCACTCACGCGCTGGTGGTGGGTATGACCGGCTCGGGCAAGACGGGTCTGTGTGTGGATCTCCTGGAAGAAGCGGCACTGGCGGGCATCCCGGCGCTTATGATCGACCCCAAAGGCGATATCACCAACCTGCTGCTGCACTTCCCGGGCCTCGCCTCCAGCGACTTTCGCCCCTGGGTGGACCCGGAACAGGCGCGGCGCGACGGGAAAACGCTCGACCAGGCTGCGGCCGAAGCCGCCGCCTCGTGGGAGAAGGGGCTGGCCGAATGGGGCATTGGCCGCGAGCGCATCGCCGCGCTGGCCAAAGCGGCGGACTTCGCGGTCTACACGCCCGGCTCGTCGGCCGGGCTTCCGGTGAGCATCCTGGCCTCGTTGGCCGCCCCGGCGCTCGATTGGAATCAGAATCGCGAGGTCCTGCGCG
>MGOA01000021.1:0-4205 GCA_001796965.1 Chloroflexi bacterium RBG_16_64_43 | reverse complement strand
GAGCGAATTGCCGATACCGTGACCGCGCTGCTCGGGCTGGTGGGCCTGAAGGATATCGATCCGGTGCGCTCGCGCGAGCACATTCTGCTGGCGAACATCTTCGAACAGGCCTGGAGCCAGAAGCGCGATCTGACACTGCCTGAGCTGATCACCCAGACCCAATCGCCGCCATTTGCCAAGCTGGGGGTGTTCGAGGTCAACACCTTCTTCCCCGAAAAAGAACGCTTCGACCTGGCCATGTCGCTCAACGCGATTCTGGCCTCACCCTCTTTTCAATCGTGGACCGAGGGCGAGCCGCTGGATGTGGGCCGCATGTTGTTTGCGGCCGACGGCCGCCCACGCCACTCGATCTTCTACATCGCCCATCTTTCCGACAGCGAGCGCATGTTCTTCGTGACGCTGCTGTTCAACGCCATCGAGGGCTGGATGCGCACCCAGGCCGGCTCGTCCTCGCTGCGCGCGATCGTCTACTTCGACGAGATCCAGGGCTTCTTGCCGCCGGTGGCCGTGCCCTCCTCCAAACCGCCCATGTTGCGCATGCTCAAGATGGCGCGCGCCTTCGGGGTGGGGCTGCTGCTCGCCACGCAGAACCCTGTCGATCTCGATTACAAGGGGCTGGCCAATACCGGCACGTGGTTCCTCGGGCGGCTGCAGACCGACCAGGATAAGCAGCGCCTGCTGGATGGACTGCAAGGCGCAACGCCCGATATCGATCGCAAAGAGTACGACCGGATGCTCTCCGGGCTGGGCAAGCGCGTCTTCCTGATGCACAACGTGCATGCCAAGAAGCCGGCTGTGTTCCAAACACGCTGGGCGATGAACTACCTGCCCGGGCCGCTCACGCGCGAGCAGATCCCCGAGCTCAACGCGCTGGTCGGCGCGAAGGCGGCGCCAATGGCCGCGGCGCCCGCAGCCACGGCGGCCGCGCGCATGCCGAGCGCTGCACCCGCCGCAGCGGCAATTCCCGCCTCAGGCGCGGGGCGCCCGGTTGTTCCCGCCGGCGTGAGCGAATTCTTCTTTCCGAACAACCTGACCCTGGCCGAGGCTGCCCGCGCGGCCGGCAATCCGCAGGCGGCCTCGCTGGTCGCGGCGGGAATGATCTACCGGCCGGCGCTCGTGGCTCAGGCCCAGGTGCGCATCCTCGATCGCAAGAACGGGATCGACCTGCAGATTCCGCGCAGCGCGTTGGTCGTCCAGCCGGACCCGCGCGGCATGATCCGCTGGGACGATTTCACGGCGCCCGCGCTCGACCCGGCCGCGCTCGCGAGTTCCGGCGTGCAGGCCGCCTTCGCCGCGCTCGAGGCACCGCTCGCCAACGGCAAGATGATGGCCTCGCTGCAGAAGGACTTCGAGGATTGGGTGTACCGAGCCACCAAGGTGGGGGTGCGCAGCAATACCCCGCTGAAACTCACGGCCGGCCCCGAGGTCGGCGAAGAGGAGTTCCGCCGCCGCTGTCAGGAGGCGGCCGAGCGGGCGAAGAGCGAGGAGCTGGCAAAGCTCGAATTGACATATGCCAAGAAGATCGATGCCGCCCGCGGCAAATTGGGCCGTGAGGAGCTCGAGCTCGAGCAGGATAAGGCCGACCTGAGCGCACGCAAGACGGAGGAAGCCGTCTCCGGGCTGAGCACCGTCATCGGCGTCCTCGGCCGCGGGGTCAAGGGCATCCCGCGCGCCTTGGGGTCGAGCCGCCTTTCCTCGCCGCTGACCAAACGCCGCCTGACACAGACAGCTAAAGCCGATGTCGAGGAGTCGGTTCAGGCCATTGGATCGCTGAAGTCTCAAGTCGAGGCGCTCGAGGCCGAAAAGGCACGGTCGGTCGAGGCCCTCACCGCCAAGTGGAATGCCGCGGCCCAGGAGATCAGCCAGACCTCCCTCACACCGCTCAAGAGGGACGTGTTCGTGGATGTGTTCGGAGTCGCGTGGCTGCCGCACTATCAGGTGAGTGCGGGCGGACAGTCGTTCGAGTTGCCCGGGTACAAAGCGGGTTAGCCATGCCGCTCCGGCCGATGATCATTACCCTGATCGATCCATCGAGGGCGGCGTGCGGTCGATGAGCTCGCAAGCTAACGTGGGTGGCATCTTCGATGCCTATGTGGGCGGGCTGCCTGCGGCCGATGAGACGGGCCGGCGAGTCCTGCTGCGCGAATCCGACAATCTGCTCGGCCGCTTCGGTGAGGCGGTCTGGCGCGAGATAGGCCCCGGCCGAGTCTTCCCGTTTACGTTGCGCGCGGCGGCCGACCGCATCTGGCTTCTCATCGAAGGCGAACTGTGGGCGGTGATGCACGACTCCCGCGAGGGCGTGCCCTCGCGTGGCTACACCCAGGCGATCCGCCTGGATGGACGCCCGCACGCGGTGCTGCTCATCCCCTTCGGCGTGGCCTGCGCGCCGCGCGCCATCGGCGGCGGCCCGGCGCGCCTGCTCGAGCTGGCTTCCCACGAGGACGATCAGGGCGCGCTCGACCGGATCTTCGCCGCCGATGATCGCGTCATCGGCTTTGACTGGTCCACTCTGACCGGTTGACCCATGCCTGAATTCCTGCAACTCGTTTCGGTGGATGAGGCGCGCGGCGCGCTGTTAGCCGGCACCGCGGCGCTGACCGAAGAAGAGACCATTCCCACCGGGCTGGCGCTCGGGCGTGTGACTTCGCGCGACATCGCCTCGCCGGCCGATTCGCCCAGTTTCCGCCGCAGCGAGGTGGACGGCTTCGCCCTTCGTTCGCGCGACACCCACGCCGCCAGTGCAGCGCTGCCGGCTTACCTGAGCGTGATGGGCGAGGTGCTCATGGGCCGCGCCGCGGGTCTGGCGCTGGCCGAGGGCCAGGCGGCCCTTATCCACACCGGCGGCCACCTGCCCGATGGCGCCGATGCGGTGGTGATGGTGGAAGATACGCAGGTCTCGCGCCTGGGTGAGATCGAGGTGCTGCGCGCGCTGGCGCCCGGCGAAAACGTATTGCAGGTTGGCGAGGACGTCAAGGTCGGGCAGGTCGTCTTGGCGGCCCACGTGCGCCTGCGCGCGCAAGAGGTCGGCGCGCTGATGGGGCTGGGCGTGACACACACACCGGTGGTGCGGCGCCCACGGGTGGCGATCATCGCCACCGGCGATGAGGTGGTGCCGCCCGAGGCGGCGCCCGACCCGGGGCAGGTGCGCGACGTCAACTCGTACGTCGTGGAAGCGATCGTCCTGCGCGCGGGCGGCGTGCCGCGCCGCCACGGCATCGTCGGCGACGATGAGGGCGCGCTGCGCGAGGCGGCCCGACAGGCGCTGGATGAGTCGGACGCGCTGGTCATTACCGCAGGTTCGTCGGTTTCCACGCGCGACATGACGGTGCGCGTGGCGCAGGACCTGGGGCCCCCCGGGGTAATCGTCCACGGCATCGCCACCAAGCCCGGCAAGCCGACGATTCTGGCGCTGGCCGGAGGCAAACCGGTGCTGGGGTTGCCCGGCAACCCGGTCAGCGCGGCGGTCATCGCCATGCTCTACGTGGCTCCGGTTGTCGAGAAGCTGCTCGGGCTCGAACCGGCCGTGCGCCTGGCCGCATTGCGTGCGCGCATCACGCGCAATTTGCCCTCCCTGGCCGGGCGTGAGGACTACATCCCCGGGCGATGGATCGACCGCGCCGGCGAGATCTGGGTGGAGCCGATCTTCGGCAAATCGAACCTGATCTTCACTCTGGTCCGTGCCGACGGGCTGATTCGCCTCAACGCCGATGTCAACGGTGTGGCCCAGGCCGACTGGGTGGACTTCATTCCGTTTTCCGGGCTGGCCCTCACCTAACCGGGTCCGGCGCGGCGCTCCCTGGGCGGTGCATAGTGCGATGGACGTGGATTCGACTAGTCAGTGCGGCATGTCTCCTGTCGCTCACCGGTTGCGGAGCTCTGCCCGCCTTTGGGGCGCTGGGCGCGCCGAGCGCGACCGCCACGGCGACGGTCACGCCAGAGCCAACCTTTGCTCCCAGCCCCACCCTCACCCCCACTCCTTCGGAGACGCCAACACCCGAGCCTACGCTCTCGGTCATGCAAGGCCTGCTCGAGCAGGACCCGGTGCTGCAGGAGGTCCTGTGCCGACCGGTATCGCTGCCCACTCTCGAGCGCGGCACGGTGCTCGCGCCCATTCTTCTTTACCATCACGTCGGCGAGGCGGCGCTTGAATCCAGCGGCTATTCCACCTCACGCTACAACGTGACCGAGGCCAATTTCGAAGCCCA
>MGOA01000020.1:8265-8935 GCA_001796965.1 Chloroflexi bacterium RBG_16_64_43 | reverse complement strand
GGGCGCAAATCAGCGGCTCGGATGGGAAACTCATAGCGTTTGAAGAGCAAGCTGACGATGTGCTTGAGGTCGCCGGCCTTGCGGCTCACGCGCGTGGCGATAAAACCGCGGCCGATATGGCACTCGACGCAGTCGATGCGAGCATGAGGCGAGGTCAGATAGGCGGTGAACTCCGGCGGCATCGTGTGGCAGACCGTGCCGCAGAATTCAGGCGAGTTGGTGTAGTCCCATGCGTAGGCGCCTGCGATGAGCACCATCAGCGTCAAAGCCCCCAAGACTGCGTAAGGTAGAACGCGTAGCCCGAGCGGCGCCCCGGCAGGCGGAAAGAAGAATTCGCGCAGTCGAGCGCGGAATCGCTTTTTCACACCCTATCCTCCACGAGCAGAACCCCTCTGTCCATACGTCCTTTGGCCTGCCTCCGGTTCCACTCCACCCTCAGCGGGGTAGGCCCGTCCTCTCACCTCTCCGGCGCGCCGGCCTTGATCCAGTCGATCACCTGCTGCAGCTCATCGATCGTCAGTTGGCCGGGATGCTTGCCGGTGGATTGAACCTGGATCAGTATACTTGCATCGGGGTCACCCGCGACAATCGCCGGGCCCTGATTCCCACCAACCAAAGCCTCCGCGTAGGTCGCCAAGCTGAGTCCTGAAACGGCGGTTTGACCGTGGCA
>MGOA01000020.1:6307-8171 GCA_001796965.1 Chloroflexi bacterium RBG_16_64_43 | reverse complement strand
ACTGGAGTGGGCGTCTGTGGGACGAACACGGGCGCCGACTCCGCCGGCGGGATGGTGGTAATGGCCGTCTCCTCAAATGTAATGAACTTGAAGAGGCCGAAGCTTAGAGCCACCGTGAGCAACGCCGCCGCCGGAATGAAGACCTGGGTGCGCCGCCGCAGAGCTTTCGCGGGCGGCGGGGGAGGCAGGCGTCCGGATTCGATCGCCGCCAGCTCCGCCGCATGCTCCTCTTCCATCTCCCTGCGGGTCATGTAGCCCGTAAACATGCTCTTGTTGAAGTGGCGGATGTGCACGTGGTAGAAGTGCCAGATCAAGATGGACAGAACCGCCAAGACGGCCTCGTTGCCGTGGGCGGTCTTTGCCGCCGGGATCACGGCGCCCGGCAGCCAGCGCGCGGTGCTGATTGGGTTCCACATCATGAAGCCGGTGACGGCCATGATCAGCGTGCCCCAGACCACGGCCAGGTACTCCACTTTCTCGGCATAGGAGTAACGGCCGTAGGAGGCCTTGCGCGGCCGAAGGCCGAGATAAGCCCTGAGATCCTGGATGAGGTGACGGAAGTCGTCCGGAAGCGGCAGGATCGACAGCGAGACCCTCTTCACGAGGCCTCGGTAGAGCAGCATCACGACGTGGAAAATGCTCTCGCCCAGCAGGATGATGGCAGCGAGGCGGTGAATACGGCGTGCGGTCTCAATGCCGCCCAGCACGCGCAGCATGAGCTCCCCTGGCGGCGTGGTGGCGAACATCTGGGGCAGGCCGGTGAGCGCCAGAACGGTGAAAGAGACCAACAAGATGATGTGTTCCGCGCGCTGCGAGCGTTCAAAACGTGGGAAACGCGAGGCCCGCTCTCGCTCGGGGGGCGCGGAAGAGGGGCGAGCCTCAGTCATCCGAGGTCTCCGGCAGCCCGCCCGGCGAGGGGCTGACATCCTTGCTCGGTCCCGCGAAAGAACGCCCCGCTGCAGAACGCGGGACCTGCGGCGGGATCTTCGACCCACTCGCCGCCGCAGGTCCCCGAAGCGGAGCGGAGGGGGGGGCACCGCCTGTCCCGGTCGCCCGTTCAGTCTCGGCCGAAGGCTCAGAAGTCTGAGACGGCGGGGGAGGCGGTACGCTTTGCGGAGGCGCCGCCGGGACGGCGGCTTCGGCTGACTGAGCGGGACCCGCTTCCGTTGGAGGAGCCTTTGGCCCCGCCGGTGGCGCCGGCTGACTAGGCTGCTGCGCGCCACGGCGTCGGGCGCGCCGCCAGCGCCAGTCCAAAGCCACTAGGATCGCCATGCCCCCGAGCAGGCCTGGAATCAAGATGCGATAGAACAGGCGGACGCTGAAGACGAGCGGCGTGTCTTGCGCGCTCGGGATGTAGTGAGACAGCCAGGCGTCGGGGAAGTTGGCCGTGGCATCGGGGTGGCAGCGCTGGCAGCGGGCGAGCAGATTCTCGCGGACTTGCAGGCCCTTCTGAGGATCATCGATACGCTGGATGTCATGGACCCCGTGGCAGTCGTAGCACACGGGCTTGTTGGTCTCGGCATCCGGCGAGAGCTTCTCGAAGAGCGTGACCGTGGTGCCGTGGAAGTCGGCGACATAGGTCTCGAGCACTTGGGTGGAGAGGCCATAGCGGGCCATGCGCACGGGGTCGGTGTGGCAGCGGGCGCAGATCGTGGGGGACTTGAGCCGGAAGGCGGCGGTGGTGGGGTCTTCGATGTTGTGGACCCCGTGGCAATCGATGCAGGTGGGCACGTCGGGATTCGCTTCATCGGTTAGGGCGGATCCGTGGACACTGGTGAGATATTTCTGGTAGATCGCGCTATGGCATTGCGCGCAGATCTGCGGGACGCGCGTGTGCATTTGCGGGAGTAGCTCGCGGGTCGTC
>MGOA01000020.1:5537-5849 GCA_001796965.1 Chloroflexi bacterium RBG_16_64_43 | reverse complement strand
CGGAGGTCCCCTCAGGCGTCGAGGAAGAGGATTCCTGGGCTAGCCGTTCGTGTTCCAGCGCGTGGTACTCGCGCATGTCCGATTCGCTGAGCCAGCCGGTGAAGATACTGAGGTTCAAGCGTTCCAGGTGAACGTGATAGAAGTGCCAGATGACCACGAAGATGCCTGCGGCGACGGCTTCGGTGCTATGGGCAAGCTTGGCGGCGGGTATGATACCACCGGGGAGAAAGCCGGTGAAAAGGACCGGAAACCAGAGCATAAAACCGGTGACGATCATGATGCCAAAGCCGAAGAACAGGAACCAGTAGGTGA
>MGOA01000020.1:4918-5480 GCA_001796965.1 Chloroflexi bacterium RBG_16_64_43 | reverse complement strand
CAGCATGCCTCCGGCATCCCGCACGTCTTGCCAGGTTGGGAAGATCGCCATCGGGAGCCGACGCCGTGCTAGGAGCGCGATCCCTCGGCCAAGGTGGTAGATAGCCTCTAAGGCAAAGACGAGCGCGGCAACGCGGTGGATCGTGCGGACAGTGGTGAGGGCCTCGGGGGTGGGGATGACATAGTGCCCCCACGCGGCACGGTATTTCTGTGGAAGGCCAGTCAACAGAAGAACGGTGAAGGAGAGCAACAGTATGGCATGCTCCCAGCGCTGGCCGAGGGTGAAGCGCGGGAAGGTCTTGTGGAGCCTGGGACGCTCGACCCCGACGGGGGCTTGGGTGTCGGTCATCGCAGACTCCTCCGCACGCGCCCCACCAGGCCGCGAACGATCTGCAGCACGACGTAGGCGCCGGAAATCCAGAGCACCGCCGGTGTGAAGGACTTATAGAAGGCCTCGGTGTAGAACAGGAACGGCGTTCGCTCGATGCTGATGCGGTTGTGGCCGGTCCAGGCGCCGGTCCAGTTGGGGCCGGCAGCGGGGTGGCACTGCTGACAGGTGCTGA
>MGOA01000020.1:2940-4902 GCA_001796965.1 Chloroflexi bacterium RBG_16_64_43 | reverse complement strand
GACCCGCGAGGCGGAGTCCGCCGTGCGACGGATATCGTGAACGCCGTGACAGTCAGTGCACACGGCACGCTCGTGCCAGATCGTCGGCCAGTTGGCGCGGTAGACGGTCAAGTCGACGCCATGCCAGGAGAGGCTGTACAGGTTGTAGACATCCGCCGAGAGGCCGTACTTGGCCATGAGTTGCGCGTCGGCATGACAGCCGGCGCAAAGCTCAGGGCTGGCCACGCGGAACTGGGCTGTGCGTGGATCGTGGATGTTGTGAACGCCGTGACAGTCGGTGCAGACTGGCACGTCAGGGTTGTCTTGCTGGATCAAGGCGTCTCCGTGGACGCTTTCCCTGTATTCCTCGAAGATCGACGTGTGGCACTGGCCGCATGTCTGGGAGATGCGGGCGCGGGGCTGGTCGGGCTGGAGCGTGTCGTGGGCGCCGTGGCAATCGGTGCAGATCGGCGCCTGGAGGTTGCCATCAGCGGCGGCTTGGGCATGCATACTGTCGAGGGGTTTCTCGTAGTTGTCTGCGTGGCACTTGCTGCACGTTTGGTAGAGATGGCGCGATAGCTGGCGCCGATCGACGAAGGGCGCCGCAACGTGGGCGACTTCCGGCGTCTCACCGTGGCAGGCCTTGCACTCCAATCCCACCAGGCCATGAATCGAGTCGGCGAAGACCTCCGCGGAGATATAGAGAGGGAGAGCCTCGCCGCTTTCCAGGGTCGTCGCGAGCTGCGGATCGCCGTGGCAGTTGAGGCACTCTTCTTGCGAGGGGTTGCGACCGGGCGCGCGGTCTTGGGCGAAGGCTGGGTTGACCAGGAGCAAGGTCACGGCCAGGGCCAGCGTGGCTGGCGGAGTCAGGCGAGCGATGGGGCGTTCAGTGAGCATCGGGTTCGTCTCCTCCTCCCGTCGATCGGCTAGCCGTTCTTGTGGTCCGGCTCGACCTCAGGAGGGGCAGGCGGCGTAAGATAACCTAGCCTCCGCAGCAGATAAGAGATCCCCAGCAAGACCCCGAGCGGCACTAGGCAGCGGGCCAAGAACAGCAAGGCGACGATCCATGGGTTGGCGCCGGGCTCATGCATCAGATCGATCTCCACGCGGGCGTGGGGCGTCTCATCAGTCTGCACCCATCGGCAAGGGTAGGGCTATGATCATCTCGCTCACCGCATTTGTCAACCTGGCTTCTGAGCTTCGGACGAAAGCTCGGGCAGCTGCTAGCCACGGATTGCGCGGATTCTCGCGGATTCTCTTGCCTTGCCTGTACAATCTGCGGAGTCTGCGGCCGCCGCGGCGCTGGTCCGAGCCTATGTCCGGACTTCGGTCAACTACGTTCAGACCGCTTTCTAGCCACGGATTACGCGGATTTGCGCAGATTGGTTCCCTCTTGCCTGGTGCGTCTGTGAAATCTGTGGCTGATCGTTCTGCGATGGATCCGCCCAGAGTCCTGCCGGAGTTGAGGCCAGCATGCAGAACGGCGCTGCATGGCCCACAACGGGGGGTGTCACCTCATCCCCTATTGACTTCCGGGCCCTGGATTGGAATCAAGTTGGGACGCCTAGCCGGCGTGCTCCCCCCCTGCGCCAGCGCCGCCATCGGAGCGAAAGAGCGGCAAGAAGCGGACGCCCAGGGTAAAGAGCAGCAGAGCATAGCCAGCGATGCCGATGGCGACACCCCATTCGGCCAGGCTCGGCGAGTAGCTGCTCGGCGGCAACTGGTAGATCGTCCCTGGCGAGTAGGAAAGAGGAACGGTCAGCCCCGACACGGTGACGTTCCAGCGGTTGGCGAGAATACCGATCATCGCCAGCCCGCTGGCAAAGACGGCGTAGAAGGGGTTGCGCTGGAAGCGCGGCACGAGCAGTAAGATCACCGGGATCACGATCCCGATCACCATCTCGACCACCCAGAAGTTGAAACCGTAGGTCGTCTGCTGGTTGAGCAGGTAAAGCGCCTGGCTTGTGGCGGGTGTGCGCCCGT
>MGOA01000020.1:2121-2871 GCA_001796965.1 Chloroflexi bacterium RBG_16_64_43 | reverse complement strand
CGCGCAGCAAGTCGTGCGCGACGGCTTTCTTGCCGGTCACCCATTCGACGATCCGGGCGGCGGCCATCGTCACCGCCGGACCCACGGCTACCGCGGACACGATGAACATGATCGGCATGCTCGGCTTGAACCAGATCGGTCTGGCCTTCACCACACCAAACGTAGCCCCTAGCGATGACTGGTGGAGCAGGGAGATGCCCAGGCCGGCCAATGCCAGCACCGGCGCGAGCTTATGGATGGCGTGCGCAAAACGGCGTAGCCACGGCCAGCGGGCGAAGAACGGCAATTCAGAGATCACCGGTGCGAACTCGACCATCATGATCGTCAGATAGATCGTGATGCACCAGGTGATTTCCCAGAGCACGGAGTGGATATTCCAATAAACCCACGGATGCCAGAATCGGTCGGGCCGGCCGATGTCCATGATCAGCGTGAGCAGGGCCGAGGTGTAGCCGATCACACCGATGAATACTGCCAGCCTTACGATGGGTTGGAATCGTTTTAGGCCGAAGAGGTAGACCACGGCCGAGAGCGTGAAGGCCCCCGCGCCCAGGGCGATGGCCGAGAGGTCGACGGTGATCCATAGCCCCCACGGCACGGAGTCGCTCATATTGGTGACGATCAATCCCCTGCGGAAGACCTCCACGGCTGCAGCAAGCCCGATGAGCAGGCACAAGCTGAGGAAGGCCAGCCAGGCGAGGAAGCCTGGAGAGATGGAGAAGCGTCTTTGGGTGAGGGAAATGCTGGCCA
>MGOA01000020.1:450-2104 GCA_001796965.1 Chloroflexi bacterium RBG_16_64_43 | reverse complement strand
TCGGTGGTATGTAGTAGACGCTTGGCTCCGTGCCGAGCTCTTCTCTCAGGCGGAGGGTGGCGTTCGCCGCAACCGACTGCGAGACCTTGCTCTGCGGGTCCTTGAGGTTGCCGAACAGGCGCGCGCCGACCGGGCATATGTTGACGCAGGCCGGCGTCGCCTCTCGATCCTCTCCCGGGATCAGGCCCCGCGCCTGGCCGGAGTCGATGCGCTGGATACAGAAAGTGCACTTCTCAACCACCCCGCGCGATCGACGCGGGACTTCCGGCGAACCCCACGTGGGGACGTAGGTGTTTTCGTCGCCCCGCTCCTCCCAGTTGAACTTGCGCGCGTCAAAGGGACAGGCGACCTCGCAATAGCGGCAACCGATGCAGCGGTCGTAGTCCATCACCACCAGGCCATCCTCGCGCACGAAGGTCGCCTGCACCGGGCACACTTCCACACACGGGGCATGCTGGCAATGGAGACAGGGGCGGCTGAAGAAGAACTTGCTGCCACCCGTCGTTCGCTCCTCGACGACGATGTTCCAGTGCTTGTCGGGAGCGACGTCGTTGACCGCCGAGCATGCTCTTTGGCAATACTCACACCCGATGCACTTGTCGAGGTCGATCACCATCCCCCAGTGGTATCCGCCCTGCGGGGCGTGGGCAACCTCGCCTTCAAGGCTGAGTTGGCGCCTTTTGAGGTCGCCAAATGGGGAGAGTGGGCCGGTGGTTAGCGCTTGGGCAGCGACAGCCGATCCGGCCGCGGTGGCCGCGACGGTCAGGAAATCTCGCCGCGTCAGGTCGACCTTAACCCTCTTCTTGCCCATCCTCGTCACCTTCATCTTCGACGATTCGCACCCTACGGCCGACGACCCATGCCGCCACGCCTCCGGTGGCCAGCCCGACAATCGCTCCCTGCGCCAGACCGACATACAGACGAACACTGCTACGAGATTCCAGATCGGCGATCGTTTGCTCTTGCTCCTGGACGACTTGCCGCAATTGCTCGGCGTCGAGGTCGCTGAGCTCTTGCACTTCGCCGCTCAATTGGATGATCTTGTCACGCGTGTGGACCGTGTCTTGGTGACAGCCGATGCAGGCCTCCGAGCCAACGCTGAACGTGTGGCCGGTGGCGACAAGGCCCTCGATCGGGTCGGCCGTGCGCGGGCTCGTGAACATGTGGCAGTTCGAGCACTCCAAGCCCGCATCGGCATGCGTGCCGTGGGTGAAGGACTCCCCGCGGTCTTTGTGGCAGTTTGCGCATAGGGCCGTGACCGTCTCGGCGCGGGGGGATTGGGTGTGTGGGTCGTGACAGGCCTGGCATTGGATGGAGGCCTGGCTGTGCACGCTGGCGCGCCATTCGTTGGTGGTCGTCTTATGGCACCTGGAGCACAGGTCGGCGTTCGGCGTAACCGGCATCGGCGTCTGTGGGTGGCCCGACTGGAAGGGGCCGTGGCAGGACTCGCAGGTCACGCCTTCGAAGAGGTAGGCGCCCGAACCTGGGTCGTAGCCGGTCGTGTGGCACTCCAGGCAGGAGCTTTCGGAGCCCAGTTGAGACCAATCGCGCTGGAAGATGGGGGAGGAAAAGGCCTGGGCGTGTCGAGTTACGATCCACTCCGCGTGGATTTCTTCATGGCATGCAGCGCAGGTCTCGGGGCCGGCGTAACCGG
>MGOA01000020.1:0-291 GCA_001796965.1 Chloroflexi bacterium RBG_16_64_43 | reverse complement strand
ACTCCGCTTCAAAGGTTGGCCGTAGGGGCGCCTCCGGGCGCGATTCCCATGGGCCGGACAGCCCATTGCACCTGGGCGGTTTGGCCCAGGTGCATCCTAGCCCGGGGTATCCAGAGGGGGGAGTACTGAGGATCATCCGTTGCCTGTGAGCTTTGTCCTTTCCGCTAGGGGCAGGAGGGCGGGCTGTACGGGCGTTCCATTGAACGCCCCATACGCATCAACTTAAGGGGGATGACAAGGGGAAGCAACTCTGGGAAGATTAGGTTTGGCATCCTTACCCCAGAGGAGCTT
>MGOA01000019.1 GCA_001796965.1 Chloroflexi bacterium RBG_16_64_43 | reverse complement strand
CATGCTGCGAATCGGTCCCCGGGTCGTGCATCCGGCTGGAGTTTGACCCGCCAACCCCGAGACCTTATAATCCTGCGCATGGTCACCCGCGAAGACCTCGAGAAGCAACTCAAGGATGCGATGCGCGCGAGCGACGAGCCGCGCAAGCGCACGCTACGCATGATCCTGGCCGCCGTTAAACTGGCCGAGGTCGAAAAGCGTGGGCCGCTGGATGAGGCCGCGGTATTGTCAATCCTCCAACGCGAGGTGAAGACCCGCCAGGAAGCATTGGCCGATGCTGAGCGCGCCGGACGCGCCGAGATGGCCGAGGATGTGAAGATCGAGCTGCGAATCGTGCAAAGCTACTTGCCCGCCGCAATGCCCGCCGATGAATTGGAGGCGCTGGTGCGCCAGGCGATCGCCGAGGTGGGCGCCTCAGCTCCCGCGGACGTCGGCAAGGTGATGAAGTCCCTCATGCCTCGCATCCAGGGTCGCGCCGATGGCAAAGAAGTGAACCTGGTCGTGCGCCGACTCTTGGGCGGGTAGCAGGCCCGGACCTGCTCCCATTCTGTGGACGACACCCGAGATCCCTCCGCTTCCTCGTGGCATCGCATCGGCACATGGGCCCCGCTGCTGGCGCTTGGCGTGGTCAGCGTGGTCTTGGCCGTGCTGGTGCTGTCGATGCCCCTGCTCCCCGGGGAGAGCGCCGTCAGCCTCAATCTGGGCGAGGTAGCTCCCCAGGATATCCTCGCTCCGCGCTCGGTGACATTTGTCAGCACGGTGCTCACCGAACAGGCCCGCCAGATTGCCGCCGACGCGATCACGCCTGTATACGCCCCGCCCGATCCAGGCATCGCCCGCCAGCAGGCCGAGAGACTGCGCGCCGGGCTGGCGTACATCTCGGCGGTCCGCGCAGACCCCTATGCCACACCCGAACAGAAGGTCGGCGACCTGCGAGCCACTCGCGACGTTCCTGTCTCCATGGAAATCGCCACCCAGTTGTTGCAGCTCAGCGATCTCGATTGGCAGCTAGTCCAGGACGAGAGTCAAGTCGTGCTCGAGCAAGTGATGCGGCGCGAGATTCGTCCCGAGGCGATTGAGGAAATACGCAACTCCCTTCCTGCCTACGTCAGCCTGGAATTGCCGGAAAGCCGGGCCCAGCTCGTGGCAGACCTGCTCCGCCAGCTCGTGATCCCGAACAGCCTCTTCGACCAAGAAGGCACGCTGGCGCTGCGCGAGGAGGCGGCCGGCAATGTGGCGCCGATCACCCGCAGTTACGTCGCGGGCCAGGTTGTGGTAGCCCGCGGGCGCCCGGTCACACCCAGCGATCTGGAGGCAGTTCAAGCGTTGGGGCTGACCGCGGGACCGCTCAACGTACGCCAGGTGCTGAGCACGATACTCACCGTGGCGCTGTTGGCCACGCTCCTGGTGCTCTACCTGCGTCGCTTCCCCATTGCCCGCAAGCCGCGTTTCCGGCACGCGACGCTACTGGCGCTGCTCTTCCTGCTTTACGTCGCCGCTGCCCGCCTCATGATTCCCAGCCACACGGTTCTGCCCTACCTATTTCCGGCCGCTTCGCTATCACTCTGCCTGGCGGGCCTCTTCAATCCCGGTCTGGGGATCGTGGGCGGCTTCCTGATTGCCAGCGTTGCGGGCGTGGTGGCGGGAGGAGGCCTCGAACTTGCCCTCTACGCCGGCCTGGGTGGACTCATGGCGGTGCTCACGCTGGGGCGCGCGGAAAGGCCGCTCAACTTCTTCTTCGCCGGCCTGGCGAGCGCACTGACGGGGATCGCCGTCGTGCTTCTCAGCCGGCTGCTCGAGCCGACAAGCGACCTGATCGGTGTTCTAACGCTCTTGGCGGCCAGCCTTGGCAACGGAATACTCTCGGGAAGTCTGGCGCTCGGCATCCTGCTGCTGGCCGGCAGCCTTTTCGACATCACCACTAACCTGCAGCTACTCGAACTCTCGCGGCCGGACCATCCCTTGCTGCGGCTGATGCTGCGCAACGCGCCGGGCACGTATCAGCACAGCCTGCAGGTGGCCAATTTGGCGGAGCACGCCGGCGAGCGCATTGGCGCCAACACTCTGCTCCTGCGCGTGGGCGCGCTGTATCACGATGCGGGCAAGGCCGCCCGCCCGAAGTACTTCGTCGAGAACCAGGGACCGGATGGCAACCCACACGAACAACTGGAACCGGCAAGCAGCGCCAAACTCATCATTGAGCACGTGCGCGATGGGCTCGACTTGGGGCGCAAGTATCGCCTGCCCACCCGCGTGCGCGACTTGATCCCCGAGCATCACGGGACGCTGCGGGCGAACTTCCAGTACAACCAGGCGCTGAAACTGGTGGAGGGCGATGCCTCCAAGGTGGATGAGTCGCTTTTCCACTACCCCGGTCCGCGGCCTCGCTCGCGCGAAGCGGCACTGCTCATGCTGGCGGACGGCGTGGAGGCCAAGTTCCGTGCCGTGGGCCCCGCCTCGCAGGAGGAGATCGAAGCCCTGGTGCGCAGTGTGATCGACGACCGTCTCAATCAGCAGCAGTTCGTCGACACTGATTTGACCCTCCATGACGTGGAGCGTATTCGCCGGTCGTTCGTCGAGACGCTGCGCGGTGGACTTCACACTCGCTTGAGGTACCCGGATGACGAGCAGGCCAAGCCGCAAACGGCCGAGACCGAATCCCCTCCCGGCACGGAGTAGGACGGCCAATTCCAGGCAGATGGTTGTGACCCACGTGGTGCGCAGCTTGCGCCGGGCACGCCTGCGACTCGTCCGGCAGGCCGCGGCCCAAACCCTGCGGGTGTGCGGCGCGCAGACGGCTTCTTTCGGACTCGTGTTGGGCGGGGACACTCTGCTGCGTCGGTTGAACCGGAGCTACCTCGGGCACGACCGCCCGACGGATGTGCTGGCCTTTCCGACCCGGATGCCGCCGCGGGCGAGGACGGGTGAAGGCTTGGGGGATGTGATCATCTCGGTGGCCACGGCTCGCCGCCAAGCCAAGAGCGCTGGGCACTCGTTGGAGGCTGAGCTGGCGGTGCTCACCGTTCACGGCATCTTGCACCTTCTCGGTCATGACCACCGAACTCGGGCGCAGAGGACGCGCATGTGGAAGCTGCAAACGCGCGTGCTGGCGGCGCTGGGCGTCCTTCCGCCCGACAGCGACTGAACGAAAGGTCTAGTTCTTTGGAGAGGACTGGCATCGCATGAGAGCCCAGGGGTTAGCGGCTGCATTTGGATTTGCCCTGCGTGGGATCGCCTATGCCTGGCGCAGCCAGCGCAATGTGCGCATCCAGGCGGCGGTGGCTGTCGCGGTGGTTCTGGTTGGCGCATGGCTGCGCGTGAGTTCGCTCGAGTGGGCCCTGCTCGTAATCGCCATGGCCATGGTGCTCACTGCCGAACTGTTCAATACGGCGATCGAAGCCGTGGTGGACCTGGTGAGCCCGCAGACTAACCCCTTGGCCGGCGCGGCCAAGGATGCCTGCGCTGCGGGAGTGGTCGTGGCCGTCGTGGGATCCGTGCTGCTCGGTCTGTTCGTTCTGGGCCCGCCTTTGCTCGACCGCTTGCAGCTGCTGGTTCGATAGCCAGGGACACGGCGCGCACATGGCCGCAACCAGTTTTATCTTCGGGACCGTAGGTAGCCCCCTTTCAACGCCCAAGAAGCCTGGCGGCACCATCGGCGGGGTTGCGCGCTTGGCGGAACTCAAGCTGGGTGCGCTCGAACTGGCGTGGGTTCAGTCGGTGCGCGTGACGCTGGCCACCTGTGAGGCCATTCGGCAAGCAGCCCACGAGGCTCACATCAGCCTGAGCGTTCATGCGCCCTACTATATCAACCTCAATGCGTATGCCGACGAATGGCCGAAGAGCCGCAAGCGCCTGATGGACGCCGCCTACTTTGGGCATCAGGCCGGCGCCAGCGACATCGCGTTTCATCCGGGGTCATACTTCGCCCAGAGCCCCGCCCAAGTCCTCCAAGTCGCCATCCCCCGGCTGCGCGCCTGCCGCGACGCACTGGACTCCATGGGAGTCAGCGCGGTGCTGCGCCCCGAAACGATGGGCAAAGGCGCCATGCTGGGGAGCCTCGAGGACGTGCTCGCACTATCGGCGGAGATCGAAGGGGTCGAGCCCTGCCTGGATTTCGCCCATCTGCACGCCCGGACCGGCAACGGGAGCGGCAACTCGTATGCAGAGTGGGTAGCCATGCTCGACCGTGTTGCCGAAAGGCTGGGGGAGCCTGCGCTGCGCCGGCTGCACATTCATCTTTCGGGGATCGAATACAGCGAGAAGGGCGAGCGCAAGCACCTGCCCCTCGTCCAGGCCGACTTGCGATACCGGGACCTGCTCACCGCGTTGCGCGATCGAGGCTGTGCGGGCCGCATGCTGTGTGAGAGCCCGATTCTCGAAGAGGACGCCTTGCGGCTGCAACGCACTTGGCGTCGCCTGACCGGGCATTCCGCCCTCGGGCCGCGAGCCACGCGCACGCAAAACTGACCGCGCGGCGGGCGCGGTCGAACAGCCTCCATTATCCGTTATACGAGTCCTGGAAGATGCAGCGCTAGCTGCCGGGTTCCTCGCGCCGAGGTTTGGCCAAGGGCGGGTTGTGCGCGAACGAGAACAGAGGCAATGGGATGCCTTCCGCGCGCAGCCAGACCCAGAAACTCGTTCCCATCCCCGCCGTCGATTGAACCTCGATCAACCCGCCATGGCCTTCCACCACTTTGCGGGCGATCGCCAAACCGAGGCCGGTCCCCTGCGTTTTTGAGAGCCGTCCGGCGTGCCCACGGTAGAAGGGATCGAACACTCGCGGCAATTCGTCCGCGGCGATGCCCAAGCCGGTATCGCGCACTTCGACCACCACCCACGATTCGCCATTGCGCTCCCGCGGTCCAACCTCGACGTTGACCCGGCCTCCGCGCGCTGTGTAGAGCAGCGCGTTGTTGATGATATTGGAAAGGCCTTGTTCGAGCATGTGAACGTCCGCGTTCACCAGGGGGCATTGTTCGGCGGATTGGGCCGTGACCGCGATCCCTCGATTGGCAGCCAACAGTGAGGCGGATTCGAGAAGGTCCCGGACGAGCGCCGGCAAATCCACCAACGTCCGGCGTGGGTCGGGACGGTCGACATTCACCTGGCCAAGGATGAGCATCTCCTCAACCATTTCCTGCATGCGCTTGACTTCGCGGCCAAGCACGTCGGCATAGTCGCGGCTGCGCTCTGGGTGGGTACACAGCAAATCGAGATAGAGTTCGAGGGTAGTCAGGGGCGTGCGCAGCTGGTGACCGAAGACAAGCATTTGTTCGGAGGACTCGTGCATGTCCTCCTGGGCGCGGTGCAGGGCCTTCCGCAGCTCTTGAACCTGGGTGCG
>MGOA01000018.1 GCA_001796965.1 Chloroflexi bacterium RBG_16_64_43 | reverse complement strand
TCTGCGCATCAGCCTGACCGACCGCTGCAACCTGCGCTGCGTGTATTGCATGCCGGAGCAGATGCACTTCCGGCCGCGGGCGGAGCTGATGCAGGATGAGGAACTGATTGCGCTGACGCAGATGTTCGCGCGTCTCGGCTTCCGCAAGTTTCGTCTGACCGGCGGCGAGCCGACCGCGCGCGAGAACGTGGTCGAGATCGTGCGGGCCATCGCGGCCACGCCCGGGGTGCGCTCGCTGTCGATGACGACTAATGGCATGCTGCTCGAGAAGCTGGCCGAGCCCATGGCGCGGGCCGGCCTGCAGCGGGTGAACGTCAGCCTCGACACGTTGGACGCGGAACGCTTCCACCGCATCACGCGCTGGGGGGCGCTGGAAAAGGTGTGGGCCGGCGTGCACGCGGCGGAGCGTGCGGGCCTCTTGCCGGTCAAGCTCAACGCGGTCGTCGTGCGCGGCTACAACGAGGACGACCTGCCAGGATTGGCGCGTCTGACGCTCGAGAACGACTGGCAGGTGCGCTTCATCGAGATGATGCCGCTTGGCTCGATCAGTGATTTCCAGCAGGCGCAAGTCGTCCCCACCCAAGAGATGATCGCCCGGCTGGAGGCGGCCTTTGGTCCGCTCGAGCCGGTCAGCGCGCGGCCCGAGACCCCGGCCCCGATCCTGGATGGGGAAGCGCGCTTGTACCGCCTGCCGGGGGCCACCGGCACGTTGGGCTTCATTGCCTCGGTGACCCAGCCGTTCTGTGCCCAATGCTCGCGCGCACGCCTGACCGCCGACGGCCGGCTGCGCCTGTGCCTTCTGCGCGAGAAGGAACTGGATGTGCTCTCGCTGTTGCGCTCCGGGCTGGCGATGCCCGAGATCGAAGCCCGTGTGGGCGAGGCCATCTGGCACAAACCGTGGGGCCATGGGCTGGCCCATAATGTGGTGGCCGCCAACCGTGTGATGAGCGAGATCGGCGGGTAACCGATCTGACCCGGCCGGGCCGAGCGATTTGGCCGGCGCGGCAGAGGGAACTCTTCGCCTCGTTAGAACGTCTCTCATAGGTAGTACAAATAGCTGAGGGGCTGCCGGACAACTGCGGATACAATGAGCCGTGGACGTCCTGCACGCACCGGACTCCAAGGAGGAGCACAACATGAAACGCACGACTTACCTTTTCACCCTGGGCCTGGTGGCCCTGGCATTGGCGGCGGGCTGCGTGGGCACGCCGGCGGTCGGCGGCGTGCCGGCCGAGCACGCCTTGTACGTGATGGGCGAAGGCCAGGTGGAAGTGACCCCGGATGTGGCGACGGCCACGCTGGGCGTCGAGACGCGCAATGTCGACGTGGCCGAGGCGGTGGGCGAGAATATCGCCCGCGCCCAGGCCGTCGTGGACGCGCTGAAGGCGGCCGGGATCCTCGATAAGGATGTCCAGACCGCTGGCTTCAGCGTCTACGCGCAGGATCAGTTCGATCAGACCGGCCAGCCGACCGGCGCGCGCGTGTTCGTGGTGAGCAACACCGTCACCTTCATCGCGCGCGATATCCCCAAGGTCGGGGATGTGCTTTCGGCGGCGCTTAAGGCGGGGGCCAACACAGTCAACGGTGTGTCGTTCAACATTGAGGATCCGACCGCGGCCATGGCCGAGGCGCGCCTCAAGGCGATGGCCGATGCCAAGGCGCGTGCCACGGCACTCGCCGACAGCGCCGGGGTGACTCTGGGCAAGCCGATCTCGATCAACGAGTCGTATGCCATGCCGGTGACGAGCTTTGCCAGCGAGAAGGCCATGGGCTACGGCGGGGGCGGGGCGCCGGTGCCGGTCTCAGCCGGGTCGCTCACGGTCACAGTGCAGGTCTCGGTCACGTACGCGATCAAGTAACCGCTACCTCGACCAGGATACACACAGGGCTGCCCGAAAGGGCAGCCCTGTTCGTTGAACACGCCGGGGGATGTGCTCGTGGCGAGGGTGCCGCTCACTTACTCGCCAGCGGCAGTTTCTCAAGTTCCACGATGCGCGCGGTGAGCGCATCGAACCCGCCCTGCCAGAAGGCGCGCTCCCGCATGTTGAGCCCGGCGCGAGTCAGGATCTCGTTCGGGCTGGCCGAGCCGCCGGCCGAGAGCAGCTCCAAGTAGCGCGGGATGAAGGCGCGCCCCTCCGCCTGGTATTGGCGGTACAGGGACAGCACCAGCAGTTGGCCGAAGGCATAGGCATACACGTAAAAGGGCACATCGTAAATATGTGGGATCGAGACCCACTCCCAGCGGAATTCATCGGCCACCTCGACCGCCTCGCCGAATTGGGCGTGCAAGTTGTCGAGATAGGCCTGGCACATCTCGTCGGCGGCTGCGCCGGCTTGCACCCGCTGGTGAGCCTCCTTCTCGAACAGGGCGAAGAAAGCCTGGCGCCCGATCGTGGCGTAAGCATCATCCAGCTGGCGGAACAGGAGGTCGCGCCTCACGCCGGGGTCCGCCTCTTGGGCGAGCAACTTGTCGATGAGCAGCATTTCGGCGAAGGTGGAGGCCGTTTCGGCCAGCGGCAGCGAGGCGTGGAAGGTGAACACCGGGTGATGGGCGGCCAGCATCGAGTGGATGGCGTGGCCCAGCTCGTGAGCCAGGGTCGCGACATCATCGGCCCGCCCCTGGAAGTTCGAGAGCACCCACGGCGTCTGGCCGGGGACGGTCGAGGCGCAGAAGGCGCCCGAGCGTTTGCCCGCGCGCACCTCCGAATCGAGATGGTCTTCGGCCATCACCCGCTCGGCCAATCGGGCCACCTTCGGGTCGAATCCCTCCAGGCTGCCCAACACGAGCTGGGTGGCTTGGGCGAAGGTGTAGCGCTTGTCGGAGACGGCCACCGGCGCGTAGATGTCGTACCGCCGCAAGCGCGGGAGGTTCAGCCACCTGGCCTTGAGGCGGAAGAAGCGCTGGAAGAGGCCCGCGTTCTCGCGGCACACCTCCAGCAGGGTGTCGACCACCGCATCCGGTAGGTCATTGTGTAGGTTGCGCACGGCCAGCGGCGACCCAAAGCGCCGCAGGCCGAGGTGCTCATTGTGCCAGTCGCGCGCGAGGGCGCAGTAGATCTGTGAAAGCAACGGGCCGTCGTCGCCGTAAACGCGGTACAGCTCCTGATAGGCCGCAGCGCGCTGGTCCGGGTCGGCCTGACGTACGTGAACCATCAGCTCGCCGCGGGTGACTTTCTTCTTCTCGCCCGCCGCCTCGAGCTCGAACTGATAGCGATTGGTGATCATCGAATACAACGTCTGCAAGGCGCGCGCGCCGGTCACGTCCTTGAGGTTGATGACTTTCTCTTCCGGCTCGCTGAGGGTGTGCGGGCGGAAGTGGCGCATCTCCTCCAGAAAGTAATGATACGCACCGGAGGCCGCGAGCAGCCGCTGCGCGTGCGCATCCTCAAGCCCCTTCCACCACAAGCTGAAGAAGAGCACACGGTTGGCCACTTCGGCCAGGCGGTTTTCAAGAGAGGCCATGAAAGCCAGCGCCTCCTGGTCCTGGGTATTCTCTGAGAACCACAGCTCGGCGAAGGCGGAGATGCGTTGAATCAGGTGGGTGATCGATTCGAGGGCTTTCAACTGTTCGAGCAGCACGCCCGAGTCGATCTCCGGCGTGAGCCGCGATCGCGTGCCTTCAAACCGGGTCACGCGCTCTTCGAGCTCCGCGAAGGCTGCCTTCATCTCGGGCGAGCTTTGCCCGGGGAATAGATCGAAGAGCGACCAGCGCTTCTGCGTAAAGGTCCCTGTCACCTCTACCTCCCTTTCGTGAGTGCGCGCCGGGGGCGTGCGGCCCGCGGCGCAGGATGGCCCGGGTAGCCGCGCTTGCGCAACTTCTCGCGCAGCCGGTTGATGGGCTGGCGGCGCCGCGTGCGCGGGTCGCGGTAATACCACACTTCCCACCCGTTGCACGGCGCGCGGCGCAAGGCGCGCGCGACCTGGTGGATCGAGCCGCGCTGCGTTCCGGCCTGCAGTGAACCGTCGGCCAGGACCCGCGCGGAGGTCTTGCCTTGCGGACCGAAGTACAGCGTGGTGCCCGGCCGCAAGAGCCCGTGTTCGAGCAGCGCGCCGAAGGGAATGCGCGGCAGGCTGCGTGGATTGAGGGAGGCCAACGCCTCCGGCGGAAGGGCAGCTGCGGGCACGCGCGCGAGACGCCGCCGGGCGAGGTTGACGTAGGCCGCCTCGCGCTCGATGCCGATCCAGTGCCGGCCCAGGCGGCGCGCCGCGACGCCGGTCGTCCCGGTTCCGAAAAACGGGTCGAGCACGACTTGGCCGGGGCTCGAACTGGCCAGCAGCACACGATAGAGCAAGGCTTCGGGCTTCTGCGTGGAGTGGGCTTTTACACCCGCGAGCCTCAACCGCTCGCGCCCCGAGCAAATGGGCAGCGCCCAGTCGGAGCGCATTTGCAGCCCCTCATTTAGCGATTTCATCGCGTGATGGTCGAAGGTATAGGGCGCCCCCTTTTCCTTCTGCGCCCAGAGCAGCGTTTCGTGCGCGTTGGTGAAACGCACCCCGCGAAAATTGGGCATGGGGTTGGTCTTGACCCACACCACGTCATTGAGAATCCAGAAGCCGAGGTCCATGAGGATCGCCCCGACCCGGTAGATGTTGTGATACGAACCAATGACCCACAACGTGCCGCTGGGTCTGAGGACTCGCCGGCAGGCACCGAGCCACTCCCGGGTGAACTGGTCGTAGGCGGCGAGGTCCGGGAACTGATCCCAGGCATCCGTTACGGCTTCCACACGCGTGTTATTGGGGCGCCAGAGTTCCTGGCGCAGCTGCAAGTTGTAGGGTGGGTCGGCAAAGACCAAGTCGACGGATTCTGCGGGCAGTTGCGGGAGGAGGTCGAGGCAATCGCCCTGCAACACCTGGTCGAGCGGTAAATCGGGCGCGGGGGGGGCTTCGCGGCGGGCGGCCGGGCTCATGCGTGGCCTCGCGCCGCACTCCGCGGTGATGGACGGCAGGCAGCAGCCTCCGGCGCGGCCACGCTACCCGCCGCCGATGCCTTTGAGCAGCGAGCCCACGCCGTAGGCCACGGCACCCGCCAGGCCTCCGACCACGAGCATTTCGAACCCGCTGCGCAGGGGGTTAAGGCGTGTCACCAAGACCTTCGCTGCGCCCAGCCCGAAGAGCGCGAGCACCGACATCCCGAGCGAGATGTAGAACCTCGCCTGCGGGGCGACGGGGAGGATCAGCCCGGCCAGATATACCAGCAGCGGGACGGAGCCGGCGACGACGAACGAGACGAAGGTGGCCAAGGCGCTCACCATCGGCTTGCGTTCATCCGGCATGAGGCCCAATTCTTCCACCATCATCGCGTCCACCCACAACTTCGGATCGCGTGATTTGATCTCCACCATGCGCGCCGCATCCTCGTCCGAGTATCCTTGCTGGCGGTAGAGCTCGTACAGCTCGGCCTTCTCGCCCTCCGGGTAATGCTCCACCTCCCAGGCCTCGCGCTGGCGTTCGCGGTCGTAGTATTCCTTCTCACTCTTGGCCGAGAGAAAGGCGCCCGTGGCCATCGAGAAACCGTCGGCGAATTGGTTGGCCAGCCCGAGGATCAGGACAATGTGCGCGCCCAGCTCGGCGCCGGCCACGCCGCTCACCACGGCGAAGGTGGTGATGATGCCATCCAGCCCGCCGTAGACCATATCGCCGATGTACTGGTGGCTGGCGCCGCCGTGCTTTTCCTGCGCCGCCTGCGCGATGCGCGCGGGATCGTGGGCCGAGGCGGAGAGCGTAGCATCGCCGCGGGCGAATCCCTGACGGGCGTCTTCAAGTCGTTTCGAGATACTCATCGTCCCTCAGCCTCGGCCCCGCGGATTACCGGCCGCCGGTGGTTACAGATTGAAGCGGATGGTCAAGATATCACCGTCCTTGACCGGATAGTCCTTGCCCTCCAACCTCAGTTTGCCTTTGGCGCGCGCTTCAGCCATGCCGCCCAGTGCGGTCAGATCGTCGTAGTGCACGACCTCGGCGCGAATGAACCCCTTGAGCATATCGGTGTGTATCTCGCCGGCGGCCTCGGGCGCCAGCGCGCCGCGGCGCACGGTCCACGCACGTACCTCATCCTCGCCGACGGTGAAGAACGACAGCAGCCCGAGCAGATCGTAAGAGAGGCGAATGACGCGGTTGAGGCTCGGTTCGCTGATGCCGTATTCCCCAAGGAAGACCTGGGCTTCTTCGGCCGGGAGCTGAGCGATTTCCATTTCGATCTTGCCCTGCAGCCCGACAAAGGCCACATGCGGAGTCGCGTCGGGGATCTCGGGCGGTGGCTGGCCTTCGCCCAAGTTCCACACTACCAAAAGCGGCTTCTGGGTCAGCAAGCCAAAGCCCGAAAGCGCGCGCCCTTCGTCGGGGGAGAGGTCCAGATCGCGCAGCGGCTGCTCGGCCGCCAGAGCCGTGTTCAGCCGGTCGAAGAACTCGAGTTCGCGGGTGGCCTGGGCTTTGTCGCGTGAGCCGCCCTTGCGCAATTCGTCGCGCAGGCGTTCGATCTTGCGCTCGACGGATATCTGATCGTTGAGCAGGAGCTCGGCTTGCATGGCGCTCAGGTCGCGCAGCGGGTCGACGCCGCCCGCCGGGTGCGGTACCGCATCCTCTGCGAAGCAGCGCACCACGAGCAGCAGCCCGTCCATCTGGCGCAGCTCGGCCAGGAGCGAGCCCGAGAGTTCACCCTTGCTGGAGCCCGCCTCCAGCCCGGCGATGTCGGCATAGGTAACCTGGGCGTAGACCGTCTTGTGCGGCTTGAAGAGTGTCGCCAGCTTCTCCACGCGCGGGTCGGGCACGCTCACCACGCCGGTGTGCACTTCGAAACGTCCGCCGCCGATCATGCTGCCGGTCGGTGCATGGCCCCGGGTGAGCGCGTTGAAAATGGTTGTCTTGCCGGATTGGGGCAGGCCGAGAATGCCGAGACGCATGCGTTGTCCTTGACCCTGAGGGGAGGCTAGCGTATACTCACACCGCACGCCG